>NZ_JBMDKF010000020.1:0-125444 GCF_057809575.1 Azospirillum sp. FG154
AGGAGCAAGGCGACGTCCAGGGGCGTGTCGATCATGCGAGCCTTGGCCTCAGCCTAAACCAAGTCGGCGTCTGCCTGTCCCGTCTTGGTCAACCCGCTGTCGCGCAAGAGTGGTTTGAACGCGCGGTTGTGGAGAAGGAGCAGGGCGATGTCCAAGGGGGTGTCGATCATGCGAGCCTTGGCCTCAGCCTGCACCAAGTAGGTATGTGTCTATCCCGTCTTGGTCAGCCCGCTCCCGCGCAAGAGTGGTTTGAACGCGCGGTTGTAGAGAAGGAGCAAGGCGACGTCCAGGGGCGTGTCGATCATGCGAGCCTTGGCCTCAGCCTGCACCAAGTAGGCATGTGCCTGTCCTGTCTTGGTCAGCCCGCCGCTGCGCAAGGGCGGTTTGAGCGCGCGGTTGTAGAGAAGGGGCAAGGCGACGTCCATGGTCGCGTCGATCATGAGAGCCTTGGCGTCAGCCTGCATCAAGTGGGCATGTGCCTGTCCAGTGTTGGTCAACTCGTCGCCGCGCAAGGTTGGTTCGAGCGCGCGGTTGCGGAGGCGGAGCAAGGCGACGTCCATGGCCGCGTCAATCACCAAAGCCTCGCCATCAGCCTGGAGGCGGTCGGCGTCTGCCTGTCGGAGCTTGAACGATCCGACGAGGCGCAAGTCTGGTTCGCGCGGGCGGAGGCGGAGAGGGCGATTCCCAACGAACCCGGCGTTGGGCTGTGAGGGTCGCGCGCGCGGGCGCTTGACGGGGTGGGGTGTTTTCAGCCGGGGAAGGGGCGTTTCCGCGACGGCGGGTCCGTTGGGGCGGGTTGGTTTGGCGGCGTTTTGCCCCCACCCTGACCCTCCCCCGCTGCGCCTACGGCATTCACACATCTTTTTCTTTCTGCAACCAATTGAAATAAAAAGGATTTTCCGTCATCCCCGCGCAGGCGGGGATCCAGAGTTTGCCAGACGAACCCTATGGGTAAGTCTGGATTCCCGCCTTCGCGGGAATGACGGAGAAAAGTTCTTTTTCTTCCAATGAGTTGCCTAAACCGAAGATGTGTGAATGCCGTAGCCCGCTGCGCAGGGGAGGGGATTGGCGCTGGACGCCGAGAAGTCTCCGGTCCCCCTCCTCCGCGTCAGCGGGGGAGGGCCGGGGTGGGGGCAAGTGTGGCTGACGCCTCCCCCAATTGTCCATAAACCGCCGGGATGACCGACCGCGCGCGCCGTCCGCCGGTTTTGGCGGTGGATCAGCGCAGGTCGACGCCCGCCTGGCGCAGGGTGCGGGTGAGGGCGGCGACGATGTCGGGGTCAACGTCGCCCGTTCCGTAATCGAAATTGATTACGGCGTACCACGGAACCCCGGCTTTGCTCGCCAGCATCCGTGTCGACCAGCCAAGGCGCAAGCGTGCCGCTTGGCACTGCGTCCCGGTCATGTTCGTCGACTCCACACGATAGCGTTTCACAACGGCGATCAGGCGCTGGGTTGACAGAAGGGGTGGCGAATCACGTCTGGCTCAATCCAACGCCGAACGTCGGTCAGTCTGAAGAATGCAGAAAACAGGGCCGCGTGTCATGCATCGGATTGTTGCAACTTTGTCCGGCCTGCCTTGAAGCGCTGTCATAGTACGACAAAAAATTAAAATTAATGTGAAAATCGAAATAGGAGCGGGGCGAAAAGAGATCAAGAATTGCCAGCCTGTCACTTGTTCTGCTGGGCCGCGCCCACGGAGGCCAAAAGGTTGGCCAACGCCCGCGCCTGAACGGCCAAAGGTTGTTGGTCGCCATCCTGCTGCGGGGGCTGGCTGGAAGCCGGGGTTTCCGCCAGAACGCTGTGAAAACGGGCGGCGATGGCGTGGGCGTCGTGGCGCAACACCTGTTCCAGCATGGCGAATTCCGGCGGTTTGGCCGATCCCAAACGGGCGCAGAACTGGTGCAACAGGGTCAACTGCTCCAGGGCCGACACGGCCAGACCGGGGGTGACGTCGGTTCGCCCGGCGGCCTTGCCGGCGATGCGGGCCAGCAGGTTGGCCAAGGCGTTCAGGGTCTTGCCGAAGGCCCGCAGGGCGGCCTCGTCCTCGGGCACGACGAAGGCCGTGCGCTCCTCCTCCCCATCGCGCAGGGCGTCGAGCAGGCGGAAGGCGACGGTCAGCAGATGATCGGTCTGCGACACCACGGCGACGTTGTCGTACAGGGTCAGCAGATCGGGCTTGCTGATGAAGGCGCGGATCGTCTCGGCGGAGCGCATGAGCGTCAAACGGCTGAGGCGGCGGGCGTGCTCCGACAGGTTGGCCAACCCGGATTGGTGGCCAAGGATTTCCAAAACCCAGCGCACCCCCTCGATCCGCAGCACGTCAAAGGCGATGGCGCGCAGATCGGGGCCGTCGGGCGTGTCGAGCAGAACGCGCAGATGGTCGGTCGATTGCCGGGCGCCGTCAACCAGGGCGGACGCGACCTCGTCCACTCGCGCGCGGAGCGGCGCGCGGGCGTCGCCGTGTCGGCTCAGCAGGGCGGCCAGCGCCTCGGCGGTCGTCACCGCGTCGGGCGCCCCGGCGGCGGGATCGGCGACCACCGCGCGCAAATGGCGGCAAAGCGCGGCGGCGGCAAGGGTTTCCAGCGCCGGACCATACTGAGCCAGAAGATGGACGCGGCGGTCGGCGGGGCTGTAGGCGGCCAGAACGTCCAGGGGCAGTTCATGGCCCTTCGGGTTGGGCGGCAGGGACAGGGCGGTGGCCTGGGCGCGGATGGCGGCGGCGTCCGCCACGGTGGCGGCGCGGCCAAGGGCGCCAGCCAGCGCCGCCCAAGCGGCGAGGGGCGGCGCGCGCTCGTCGGTCATGCGGGCGGTCATGCGGGGCGCCCGGCCAGAAATTTGGTCAGCCGCACCAGATTGCGGCCAGCGTCGCGCCGGTAGTCGGCGCGGTCCATCGTCTGCTTGACCAGAAACACGCCCAACCCGCCGATGGGCCGGTCCTCGACGTCGCTGGTCAGATCGGGGGGGGCGACCTCGGCAAAGGGATCGAAGGGGGGGGCTTCGTCCTCAACCTCCACCTGAATCATCGCGTCGTCGCAGCCAAGCCGCACGGTGATCGCGCCTGGGGAGACGACCGCCGCGTCGGCGTAGCCGTAGGTCACGATGTTGGTGATGAGTTCGTCCAGGCAGAGATTCAGCTTGAACGCGATGTCGGGCGGCAGCCCGTTGCGGTCGGCGAAGTCATCCACCGTTTCAGCCAACCGCGCCAATTCGCTCAGGTCGGCGCGCAGATCCAGTTCGAGCCGGTCGCTCATGCGGTGTCGTCTCCGGCGCCTTGGCGTGATGGCGCGGTCTGCGTTGGGCCAGGGTTGGATGTGATGATCGACGGCTTTTCCGACAAGCTCAATTCCTTTTGTCGGGTCGCGGTTTTCGGCGCGGGCCGAGGGCGGGCCCAGGGCAATCGGGTGAAGGCTTGAAATTCCTTTATTGGGACATTCGTCATCCCCGCGAAGGCGGGGATCCAGAGTTTGCAGACCGAATCTCATGGGAAAGCCTGGATCCCCGCCTGCGCGGGGATGACGGGAAATCCTATTTTTGGGCCAATAATCCTTCACCCGATTGCCCTGGAGGGCGGGCCGGGAGGGATGGTCATTCGGTCGGGAAGGGCGCAGAGTGACAAAACCGCGACCGGCAGATCCAGCGGTTGAAGGAGTGGCGAGGCCCGCCCAGATTCCCGAGGGCGGACCTGATGGCGCCGACGACGTTCACGCAGCGCGGCGCGGCCATGGAATGAAGCGCCAAGGGCCGGTGTTTGCGGGGGTGGCCCGCCCTGTGGCGGGGCGCCGGGAAACGGGGAGTGTGGACGCCATGCCGACAATTTGGACACAGGCGATCTGGCCTCAGGCGATCTGGACCCGGATGAAGGCCAGGATGGGGGACGCCGCCGCGCAACACGCGGTCGCCGAAGCCCTGCGCGCGGTCGATGTCGCGTCGGCGGTTCCCTGGTATCGCCAAGCCGCGCGCGGCGGGCATGTCGGCGCGCAAACGATGCTGGCCTTTTTGTTGGCGAACGGTATCGGGGTGCGGGCGAACCCGCGCGCCGCCGTCGCCTGGTACCGCCGGGCGGCGCTGATGGGCGACGTCGGCGCGCAAAACAATTTGGGGTACATGCTGGAACAGGGGGCCGGAACGCCGCGCGACGCCGCGCGGGCGGCGGGGTGGTATCGGTTGGCGGCGCTTCAGCGTTCGGCGACGGCGCAGGTGAATTTGGCGCTGCTGCTGCTGGATGGGCGCGGCGTGGAGCGGGATGAGGCGCAGGCGGTGGAATGGCTGCGTCTGGCGGCGGCGCAGGGGCACGCGGCGGGCCAGGTCCGGCTTGGTCTGTGCCTGCGCGAAGGGGTGGGGGTGGAGTGCGACCTGGAGGAAGCCGCGCGCTGGCTGCGCGCCGCCGCCGAACAGGGCGATCAGGAGGCGCTGGCCGCGCTGGCGGGCTTGACGACCGCTGAAGCCCGTCATGCTCCGTCGCCAAACCAACCGGCGATGACGCAGGGCGGAACGGACGAGGATGGGGAGAGGGGGGAAACCTCCGCCGCATGGTCCGGCGACGATTGGCCCCCCGCCTGGACAAAAGGCGAGGCCGTGGGCGGACGGGGCTGGGTCGAGACGGCATAACCCGGCCCGGTGGTCGGATTCGCTTTTTTGTTCAATTCAGGGCTGTTTCGGCTGGATCGCCAAAGATTTAAAACAAATTTGTCGGCTATTGGGGCGCGCCACCATCTTGTTTTACCGACGCAAACCCCCGATCATGGTCCTATGACCGCTGGATCGGGCGGGTGGCGAAGGGGTGGTGGAACCGTGGCTTATGCGATGGGAACGTGTCCGGGAGCCGCCGTATGATCGTGGGCGGCGGCTTGGCGTTGCGCACCGGGGCCGTGATTGCGGCGACGGTGGCGCTGGCGGTTCTGCTGTCGGTCATTCTGGCCGGGCTGAAATTTGAACAAAAACTCCGCGACATCACCAGTTCACGCCTGTGGGTGGTCGCCGACGAGATGCGGCGGCGCGTTGAATATGGGCTGACGCTGGGGCTTGATCTGTCGGAACTGGTCGACGTCCAGTCGCAGGTCGAGCGGGCGGGGGCGGGCGCCGAAATTCTCGGCGTCGAGGTGGTCGATGAGACGGGGCGCGTGCTGTTCGCCGCCGACCGCGACGCGATCGGCCAGCCCACCCCGATTCACTGGGGGTTGGAAACCGGGCTGGTCGGCGACGGCGTTCATCAGCAGATCCGGGGCGACGCGTTGATTTTGGGCGCGCCCGTCCACAACAGTTTCGGCCAGCCGGTGGGCGAAGTGATCTTGCGCTCCTCCTTGGGGGGATTGCGCGGTCGAATCGCCAAGGTCGAGGCGGAGTTGGCCAACGGCGCCTTTGTTTTGGACGCCGTGACCGGTCTGATTACGTTGATCGCCGCGTTCTTGACGGTGCGCTATGGCGCCGTCCAGTTCCGACGGGGAACGGCCCCGTCGGTGATCGCCCCCCACAGCGCGGTGCGTCGGCGGCTGGGCCATGGGGTCGCTGTGGCCGATCAGGCGATGGCGGAGCTGGAACGTGACCTGGAAGCCATGACCATGCGGGGGGCCAGCCAATGACGAAACCCGGCAAACCCGCTCATGACCCAATTGGCGCGCTGATTCTGCGACTGACCGTCGTCACCGTCGCCGTGCTGCTGCTGGCGGCCGGAACCGCGTCCTGGTTGTCGTTGCGCAGTTTCGACCCGCTGTTCCAACCCGAATTGGCGCGCAAGGCGCAGACGGTTGGCGAGTTGTTGACCTCCCAAGTCAATCGTGGGCTGGCGGTCCAGATTCCGCTGAACCGCATGCCGGGCCTCGACGCCCTGCTGGTGGAGGAGGAGGCGCGGCACGCCGACATCGCTTACGTCGCCGTCACCGATCCGTCGGGGCATGTGATCGCCGCCGCCGGAACGCCGCTGGCGGGGCTGAAATCGGCGCCGCCGGAGCGCCTTGCCGGGGCTGACGATGGGCGTCTGGTGCAGGGCTTCATCGACGTCTCGCATCCGCTTGGCGACGCGCTCAACCCGGCGGGTTGGCTGCATGTCGGGGTGGACAGCGCCTATCTGGCCAAGGCGTCGACCAATCTGATGCTGGACGTGCTGTCCGTGGTCATCGTCGCCGTTCTGTTGATCTTCGAGATCCTGCAACTGGTGGTGAATTTGGCGATGCGCCGGGCGTTGGCGCTGCGCTTTCTCGCGGATCGGGCGGAGGATGGCGATTTCCGCTCCGCCCTGCCGCCCAACGCCGCCCGCGCCGGGAGCGAATCGGACGAGGCGACGGCGGAGAACGCCGACATCCGCAATCTGCTTGACGGGGTGAACGCGCGTTACGCGGCGCTGACGGCGCGGGTGGCCGACGCCGCGCGCCGTTTTGGCCCCGACGACGCCCGCGTCAAGCGGGCGCAAGAGGGGTTGGCGGCGCTGACCACGCGCTTCCGCTTCCGCGATTCTGAAGGCCAATCGGCGGGGGCGTCGGGGCTGACGCCGCTGAATCTCGTGTTTTTGCGGTTGCCGGTGTTCCTGTTCTGCTTGTCGGAAGAACTTTCCCGTCCGTTTCTGCCCGCCTACGCCGCCTCTTTCGCCAATGAGATTCCCTGGCTGACCCCGGACGTGGTGGTCAGCTTGCCGATCACTCTGTTCATGCTGATATGGGCGGTGTCGCAGCCCAGCGGCGCCCGCTTCTCCGAACGGGTGGGGCGGTCGCGTTCCTTCCTGGTCGGGGCGTTGTTGGGCGCGCTTGGTCTTGCCATGACGGCCTTCGCCTCGTCGCTGCTGGCGCTGATCGTGTGGCGTTGCGTGACGGCGCTGGGCTATGGGCTGGTGCTCATCACCGCGCAAGGCATCGTGATCGACCACACCACCGCGCGCAACCGGGCGGGCGGCATGGCGATGTTCATCGGCGCCCTGCTGGCGGCGGGCGTGTGCGGCCCGGTCAGCGGCGGGATGATCGCCGATCTGGCGGGTTTCCGCGCGACCTTCCTGTTGGGAGCGGGGTTGGCGCTGACGTCTGGGCTGGCGGTGTCCATGCTGCTGTTGCGCGGTCGTTCCGGGCCGGTGCGGGCGGCGGCGGCGCGTCCGGCCATGGGCAGCGCCATGCCGCTGTGCCGTGATTTGCGTTTCCCGGTGCTGATGCTGCTCAGCGCCATTCCAACCAAGATCGCCTCCACCGCCTTTCTGTTCTGTCTGGTGCCGTTGCTGCTGACCGCCGACGGCGCGACCAAGGCGGAGGTTGGGCGGGTGCAGATGATGTATTTCGTCGCCTGCATCGTGGTGTCGCCGCTGGCCGCCACCTTGTCGGACCGTTGGCAGATGCGGCGGGGCTTCATCGCGTTGGGCGGATTGGGGACCTTGGCGAGCTGTCTGCCGATCGTGGCCACCCACGCCCTGTGGGGGCCGCCGCTGGCGATCGCCTTGTTCGGGCTGTCCCAAGCGTTGATCGCCTCGCCGCAATTGACCTTGGTGTCGCAGATCGCCCGCGAAGGGGGGTTGCCCGAAACGGCGGCCATCGGCTGGTATCGCCTGATCGAGCGGTTGGGCGGCGCCATCGGCCCGGTGGCGGCGATGACGATCGCCGTCGTCACCTCCTACCGCGAAGCGATGCTGGGCATTGGTTTGCTGTGCGGGGGAAGCGCTCTTCTTTTCTGGTTGCTGTTCACCGTGCGCAAGGCGCCGGTCGCCCGCCCGCAGGAGGCTTGACCATGACCCGTGACGCCATCCCTGGGGACGCCATGACCACCGACCTTCGGTCTCTGACCGCCGCGTTGCAGGACCGTCCAAGCCGCCGCCGTTTTCTCAGCATGGCCGGGGCGGGCGGGTTGGCCTTGTCCGGGGCGGTTCCCGGCGCCGCGCTGGCCGCCGCCGCTCCAGACAAGACCTTTCGCATCACCATGGTTCTTGGTCGGGGCGAAAGCGACAACGAGTTCGGATTCAAAGATTATCTGGCCCGTCGCGGTCTGAAGGTCGAATACAGCGTCCGCAACACTGGCGGCGACACGTCCTTGATGCCGTCGATCATCGAGGAGATCAAGGACACCCGCCCGGACTTGATCTACAGTTGGGGGACGCCGCAAACCCGCGCGCTGGTCGGCCCCTATGACGCCACGGACGTCGCGCGCTATGTCACGGACATTCCGGTGGTCTTCACGTTCGTCGCCGCGCCGGTCGACGCCAAGATCGTCGCCAATCTGGAGCGCCCGAACCGCAACGTGACGGGAACCGTTCACATCGCGCCGATTCCGGTGCAGGTGAACACCATTCTGGCCTACCGCCCGATCAAGCGGTTGGGCGTGCTCTACAACCCTCAGGAACGAAACTCCATTCTCAACATTGAAGGGCTGCGGGCGGAGACGGCGCAACGCGGGCTGGAGCTGTTGGAGGAACCCGTGCCGCTCGACGCGCAGGGCGAACCACTATCCAGCGCCCTGCCGCTTTTGCTGAATCGCCTGGTCCAACGCGGGGCGGAAATGCTCTACATTGGCCCTGACACCTTCATCGCCTTCCGCAATCGGAAATTTGTGGCGGAGGAGGCGTTGCGCCTGCGTTTGCCGACCTTCTCGGCGACCGAGTTGATCGTCCGCACCGAAAGGGCGATGCTGGCGCTGGCCAGCAGCGCCTATGGCATTGGCCGTTTCACCGCCTTCAAGGCGGCGCAAATCCTGCTGGACGGCGTCAAGCCCAACGACATTCCGGTGGAAACCCTGAAACGCTTTTCGGTCATCATCAACATGCCGACGGTGCGGGCTTTGGAGTATTACCCGCCCATCGGTCTTCTGAATTTTGCGGAGATCGTCGAGGCATGACCCGCAAAACATCCGCGTTTGCATCCCCCAGCGCCGTTCCGTTGCGGGGGGAGACGGCGCGGGCCGCCGCAGGGGCGCGGCTGGCCCTGCTGTCCGCCGATCTGCCGGCGGATTTGACGGCGCGCGTGCTGGATGGGGACGACGCCGAACAGCTCCACGCCTTTCGTCTGAGCGTCGTCGCGGCGTTGGACGACCCCGACCATTACCGGATGGTGGGAGAGGTTGGGAATTTCGTTGCCGACCATCTGGGCGACAAAGGCTTGACCGCCGGAATTTTCCGCAAGGATCGGCTGATCGCCTATGGCGCGCTTGGCCTGCCGGGGCCGGAAGATCCCAACCGGGGCCGCGATCTTGGCCTGCCGGAGGAGGAGTTGCCGCTGGTCGCCCACATGTCGTCGGCCATGGTCGAATCGGCGGAACGTGGGCGCGGTCTGCACCATCGGCTGATCGGCTGGCGGCTGGAGGTGGCGCACACTCTGGGACGCCCGCATCTGCTGACCACGGTCAGCCCGCGCAACCACCGCAGTTGGGGGCATCTGGCCAATCATGGCCTGCACCCCCGCCGGTTGCTCCAAGTTGGCGGGGATCTGGTGCGTCTTTTGGTTCACCGTGACGCGCGGGTGGATCCGGCGCTTGACACAACCACCGCCGTGCTGGTTCCAGTGGAGACTCTCGCGTCACGTTGGGACGTGTTCGACCGGGGCGGACGGGTGTGGGCGCGTCTGTCCGCCGGGAGTGAGGGGCCTGACCAACGTTGGTTCGCCTTGTGTGGCCGGGAGCGGTGATGGAGTGTGGTTTGCTTGCGGACCACAACCAGGCTTGGGCGCGCGGGCTGTGAGAGGGTTGGTCATTGGCGGGCGGCATAAGGACGGCTGACGATGGGAACGGGTAGCATTGCGGCGCGTTTGGCGACCTTCATCGTCGTGGCGACCTTTTTTGCGGCGCTGGCGGCCGTCACCTTGTGGACGCGCGAGCAATCCCGGCGTCTGGACGACGCCGTCACCTCTCAAGCCAACTTCGTGTTGAGCGAGGCCAAGGCGGCGCTTGAGGTTCAACTCAATCTTGGCTTGGCGTTGGCCGATTTGCCGCAGGTCGACGGGCTGCTGAACCGCGCCCGCGCGGCGTTGCCGACGATCCAGTCAGTGGCCGTGCTGGACGAAAGCGACACCGTGCTGTTTTCCACCAACGCGGTCGAGGTTGGCGATTCGTTGCCGCAAAACCCGACATCGCCCGGCGTCGTCTGGTCCACCGATGTGGCGGGCGAGCGGGTTTACGGCATTGGTTTGACCACCAGCTTTGACACGTCGGCGGGGTCGGTGCTGTTGCGCGTGCCGGTTGGCGCGATGACCGAGCGGGTGCGCCATTACGCGCTGACGTTGGGCATCGGGGCGCTGGCGGCGGGCGCGCCGCTGGCGCTGGCGGCGTGGTTGGGAGGGCTGTGGTTGCTCCGCGAACCGCGTCGCGCTTTGTCCGAGGTGGCGGAGGCGTTGGAGCGGTTGGAGGATGGCCGCCCGGTCGATGGCGCAGGAAATGAGGCGGCGGGCGCGTCGTTGGGCTTGCCGGTGCCGGGTTTCATGGCGGCGGTGCGTCGGCGCTTCGGCGTTCTGGAAGGGGCCGAGCGCGAAGTGTCGCGCTTGGACGAGTTGGCATGATGAACGCCGCACGGCGCGCCCGCCGCCGTTTTCTGCTGGGCATTCCGTTGGTGGTTCTGGCCGCCGCGCTGCTGACGATGATCGCCGTCGGGCTGATCGGGACGATGTTGGCCGAAGAGCAGTTGGGGGAAACGGGGGCCGCCAAGGCCGCCGCCGTCGCCGAAGCTGTCCAGTATGATTTGGAGCGCGCCATCGCCCTTGGCATTCCGCTGGAACGCATTGAGGGAATCAGCGCCTATCTGCAAGGCGTCCAAAGGCGCAACCCCGACCTGGGTTTTCTCCTCATCACGGGCGAAGATGGGGCGTGGATGCATGGCGCGGCGCCTTTCGCCATCGGGCGGCTGAGCGCGCTGGTTGAATCGCTGCGCGGCATGGCGGTTCCGACCACGCGCAACGCCGCCCTTCAACCCATCGCGCGGGACGGCTTCCTGATTGTGCGCCTGCCCTTGCGCGCGGGGCAGACCGACGCGGTGCGGGGGGCGACGACGGCGGGGCATGTGCTGGTCGGCGTGCAGCCCGGACAGGTGCGGAGCCAGATCGCCGGAGAGTTGGTGGCGGTGGCCTTGGGCGGGGCGGCGGTTCTGCTGCTGCTGGCCCAGGTGGCCGAGGCGCTGGTCGAGGCCAGCTTCCGCGCGCCGATCGCTGGGCTGTCCCAACTGATGGAGCGGGCCATCGCCGGGGATTTCGGCACCTTGATCGGGCGGCGGCCGCAAGATCAGGTTGGCCGGGTGCTCCACGCCTTCAACGCCGCCGTCTTCCGCGTCCATGACCGGCGCCAGCGTTTCACCGCCCACGCCGACGAGGTGCGGGGGGCGGTGTTCGATCCCGATGTCGCCCAGGCGGTCGAAAAGACGCGGGCGGAGACGTTGGCCGCGCTGGGGCCAGGGTTGGAGCAAGCGCCACGGCGGGTGGTGGATCCCCGCGCCAACGATGGCCGGGCCTACGCCGCTTTGGCGATGACCGCGACCATTCTGCTGGTGCTGGCCGGGGCGGGCGCCGGGGCCTCGCCGGGGGCGTTGGCGGCGGGGGGCTGGCCGTGGGCGGCGGCGGTGGGCGTCGGGTTGGCGGCGGCGCTTTTGGGGGCGGCGGTCGCCTTTGGCGTCGGCGCGGCGTGGCGACGCTTGGCGGCGGTGGCCGCCGCGCTGGGCGTCGGGTTGTGCGGCGCTCTGTTCGTTGGCGATTGGTTGCCCGGCGATTGGTTGCCGGGGGAATGGTCGTCCGGGGTTTGGTGGCTTGCCGATTCACGCCCGATTTTGATCGTTGGCGCGCTGAGCGGCGGTCTGGCGGTTGGCGTGTCGCTGGCCTACGCCCGTCGGTCGGCGGAGAATGGCGGGGTGGCGCGGGTCGCTTGGGCGCTGGCGTCAGGCGCGGTTGTGGCCTTGTTGTGGGCGTTGGCTCTGGGGTGGAACGGCGTGGCTTTGGCCATGTCAACGGTGCTTTTGGCCGTTCTGGCCGCCGTGTTGGGGCGCCCCTTTGTCGTTTCGCGGCGTTGAGAGGCCATTCAATGCTGCTTCAGACCCGGATCATCCTGTTCGTGCTGGCGACGCTGATGGTGGTGGCCGGTCTGCTGATCGGCTTTTCCAGTCTGCGTGAGGAGGCCGTCAATCAGCAGGCCCGTGAATTGGAGTTGAACGGCCTCGACACCGCGTGGCAGTTGGCGGTTGCGGGGGCGGCGGGGCGGATTGACCAGAGCTTGGGACGGCTGGCGGGCGACCCGGAGATCTTGCGGGCGCTGGTGGCGGAGGATCGCGGGGCGCTGACCTCCCGAGTGGCGGCGTTGGGGTTGCTGTCGGGCCGAGCCGGGCAGGGCGGCGCGGACAAGGGGGGAGAGACGGTGAGCGACGTCAATCTGCTCTCCGCCAACGGATCCCTGCTTTACAGCTCCGATCCGTCGCTGGACGCGCCGCCGTTGCTGAATCGGGCCTTGTTGGAGCCGGTGCTGGCCGGGCAACGTTTGGCGCGCGGCGTTCGTCTGCTTGATGGAAATCGCCTGATCGTGATGGCCGGAGCGCCGATCTACGGCGCGGTGTCCGGCGATGGCGTGGTGGTTGGCGCGGTGGTGGCGGGTTTGGGCTTTCCGGCGGCGCTGGATGTGCTGCGCAAAAACACCGGGGGCCGGGTGTTCGCCGTCGGGCGTGACGGCAGCCCGTTGGACGGCGCGAGCGATCCCTTGTGGTCGGCGGTTCGACAGCGGATCCATCCGACCGAGCGCGAGATGCAGCTTTTGCGCTTCAATGGTCATGGTTACGCGCTCGCCAGTCTTCCGGTGGCCGATCTGGCGGGCGGACGGGTGGCGACGGTGTTGATCGCCACCGACATCACCCTGGCGATGGAAGAGCGGACCCTGTGGTCGGTCGCGTATGGGGCGGCGGTTCTGCTGGTTCTGACGCTGGCGCTTGGGTTGCTCTACAGCTATTTGCGGCAGAATTTCGCCATTCTGGACGGCGCCGTTCAGGCGTTGCAGGATATTTCCCACGGTCGGGCCATGGGCTATGTCGAATTGCCCTCGGGCAACGACGAGATCGGACGGATCTCCGGCGCTGTGGACGTCTTCCGGGGGGTGATGCGCGAGATCGAGCGCGCCGCCGGGCAGCGCGAACGCCGCCTGCGCCGCCAGCAGCGTTTCATTCGCCGCCAGATGGAGGCGTTGGCCGTCACGCTGGAGGAGGAGGCGCGGCAAAGCCTGCTCGACGAACTGCGCCAGATCGAATCGGAAACCCACGACGCCGAATCCGCCCAATCCAGAGGGGTGGGGGACGAGTTGGGCTTGCTGGCGCTGGGTTTCTCCCGGCTGGCGACGCGGGTCGGCGCCCAGCAGGTGCAGTTGACGCAGATGGTGCGCGATTTGCGCGACGCGCTGGCCGACAAGCGCCGCCTCATCAGCCTTCAGCAAGAGCTGGAAATCGCGCGCACCATGCAGTTGACCATCTTGCCTCAGGTTTTTCCTGATTTGGCTGAGCTGGACACCGCCGCGCGGATGATCCCGGCCAAAGAAGTTGGCGGTGATTTCTACGATTTCTTCCCGATTTCTGAGCAAAAGATCGCCGTCGTCATCGCTGACGTGTCGGGAAAGGGGATTCCCGCCGCCTTTTTCATGCTGATAGCGCGGACGATGCTGCGGGCGATCGCCGAGTCCGGCGTTGGCCCAGCGGAAACCATGCGACGGGTCAACAACCTGCTGGCCGCCGAGAACGAGCAGATGATGTTCGTCACCGTCTTTTATGGCGAGCTGGATTTGCGGACGGGCGTTCTCGCCTTTTCCAACGGCGGTCACAATCCACCGCTGCGCGTCACCCGCGACGGGGCGGTCATCGAGTTGGAGCGCAGCCAGGGCATCGCCCTCGCGGTCATGCCCGACATGCCCTTCGCTGAAAAATCCCTGAGGCTCGACGCGGGCGACATGGTGGTGCTGTTCACCGACGGCGTGACGGAAGCCTTCAACGGGTCCGACGCCATGTATGGCGACGCCCGGCTGGTCGAGGCGGTGGGCCGTCAGGTCACGGCGACGGCGCGGGAGGGGCTGGATGGCGTGCTGTCCGACGTCGCCCGTTTCACCGCCGGGGCGCCGCAGTCGGACGACATCACCTGTCTGGTTCTGCGTTGGCGCGGGGCGGCTGGTGCGTAACCCGACGGCGCCGTGTTATACAGCCAGGAACATCATCACCTGAAACCTGAATCACCATGGTCACTGAGGGCAGAGTATGAACATCACCGAAGAATCGGTCGGCGGCGTCAGCGTTCTGCGAACCGAGGGGCGGATCGACAGCGGCAACGCCAGCGAGTTTGAGGGCCATCTGGTCCGCGTCATCGGCGATGGCAGCGTCAAGCTGGTCGTTGACATGGCGAAGCTTACCTACATCAGTTCCGCCGGGTTGCGGGCGCTGCTGATCGCCGCCAAGAAGGCGCGGCCCACCGGCGGACGCATCGCTTTGTCGGCGATGGCTCCGCACATCCGCGAGGTGTTCGACCTCAGCGGCTTTTCCTCCCTGTTCGAGATTCACAGCGACGAGGCCGCCGCCGTCGCCGCCTTCGGTGCGGCGTAAGCGGTCATTTCTGGCGTTGATCCGCATTAATTCTAAGCAGATTGGCTGCATCGCCCATTAAATGAGCGGAAAAAGAAAGGCTCCGGCGCGAAAACGCCGGAGCCTTAAGTCATGCGTGGAACCAACCGGAAATAACCATGCAAAGCGTGGGCCAACCCGGCGGGTTTGAATCGACCGGTCCGGGGCGTTCCTTCGAGAGCAAATGATCGACTGTCAAAACCCTGTCGCTTGACAGGCGGTGGAACTCGTCTATCGTCATTTTTTGAAACTGACGAGTTCCATTTTATGCCACTCGACGCGGAAGACATTCCCGATTGGCGCGCCAAGCGGCGCGAGGAGATCCTCGCCGCCGCCGCCGAGCTGTTCGCCGGGCGGGATTACGCCGACGTTCAGGTTGACGAAGTGGCCAAGCGGGCTGGCGTTGGCAAGGCCACGCTCTATCGTTACTTCCCATCCAAGGAAGACCTGTATCTGGAATCGTTGGAGCGAGCGCTCAGCGGGATGGAGGAGCGGCTCAAGGCGCGGCCCGCGCCCGCCGCAACGGCGGTTTCCCGTCTCAAGACCATGGTGTCGGCCCTGATCGACACGCTCAGCGAGCAGTTGCTAACCTTGAAGCTGATGGGCGGCGACCAATCCGATCTGGCCGACCGCACCCGCCGCGTTTTGCGCCGCCGCAGCGCGCAAGCCGCCGCGTCGTTGCGTCAGGTTCTGGAGGATGGCGTCGCGGCTGGAGAGTTCCGGCGGATCGACACCGACATAACTCCGCTTCTCATCATCGGCATGGTGCGCGGCGGCATCATGCTGGCGGGCGATCGCCCACGCGACGCCCTGGAGCGGGCTGTCCTTGATCTTGTTCTGACCGCCGCCGCCATTCCGCCAGCCACCGCATCCACCCCAGTCGGGAGCCAGACGTGACCACGAGACGAATCCTCATCCTGCTGCCGGTTCTGGCCGCTTTGGGCGCTGGAGGCGTCTGGTACGCGCAACAAAAGGGCGGCGGCGATCCGCAGGCCGCCAAGGCGGCGACCCCGACCGCCTCGCGCGCCATTCCCGTCGTCACCAAACTGGTGGAGGTGCGCGCGGTGCCCGACCGCATCGGCACCATCGGGTCGGTGCAGCCCATCGCCGCCATCGCCATCAAGGCGCGCGTCGACACCGTGGTTGAGGCGGTCCATTTCATTGAAGGGCAGGAGGTCAAGGCGGGCGACCCGCTGTTTACGCTGGACGCCCGCGCGCTCGACGCCCAGTTGCGGCAGGCTCAGGCCAATCTGGAGCGTGACCGCGCCAATCTGGAAAAGGCCAAGGGCGATGTGCGGCGCTATGGCGAGCTGGTTCGCACCAGCGCCATTTCGCGCACCCAGTATGACGCGGCGGTGGCCGTCGCCGACGCGTTGGAGGGCACGATCAAGGCCGATCTGGCCGCCATCGAAGCCGCCAAGGTGTCTTTGAGCTTCACCCGAATCACCGCGCCGATGGATGGCCGCACCGGCACCGTCAACGCCAAGACCGGAACCATGGTCCGCGCCGCTGACGCGGCGCCGTTGGTGACGCTGACCCAGCTTCGCCCGATCAACGTGTCGTTCAGCGTTCCCGAACGTCATTTGCCGACGATCCGCCACGCGATGGCCGAGGGGGTGCTGAAGGTGACGGCGGGTCTGGCCGGTTCAAGCCTTCCCCCCGCCGAGGGGACGCTGAGCTTCGTGGACAGCCAGGTCGATCAGCAGACCGGAACCATTCTGGTCAAGGGCGAGTTTCCCAACACGGACACCCGGCTGTGGCCGGGGCAGTTTGTTGACGCCGTGCTGACGCTGCGGGTCGATCCCCAGGCGCTGACGGTTCCCGAGGAGGCGGTGCAGACCGGTCAACAAGGGCGTTTTGTCTATGTGGTGAAGGCCGACGACACGGTGGAGGTTCGTCAAGTGACGGTGACGCGCAGCCAGGACGGCGTGACGGTGCTGGGCGGCGGCGTGGTCGCTGGCGACCGGGTGGTCGTGGACGGCCAGTCTCGCCTCTACCCCGGCGCCAAGGTGGTCGAACGCGCGGCGGAGAAACCGACCGCCGGGGCCAAGAAGAAGGGCGAGGCTCCCGCCGTCAGCGGAGGCGCGTCATGAACATTTCGGAGCTTTGCATCCGCCGTCCGGTGATGACCATCCTGCTGACGGCGGCGATGGTTCTGGGCGGTCTGGCGGCCTACCGGCAACTTCCCACGGCGGCGTTGCCGCGCGTCGATTTCCCGGTGGTCAGCGTCTCGGCGGCGTTGCCCGGCGCCAGCCCGGAAACCATGGCGGCTTCGGTCGCCAGCCCGTTGGAACGGGAATTTTCCAGCATCGCCGGCATCGACACGCTGACCTCCTCCAGCACGCTGGGCAACAGCTCGATCACCATCCAATTCGCGCTGGAGCGCGACATCGACGCCGCCGCCGCCGACGTTCAAGCGGCGATCGCCCGCACGTTGCGCCGCCTGCCTTCCGAAATGACGACGCCGCCCAGCTACCGCAAGGTCAACCCGGCGGATCAGCCGATCCTGTTCATTTCGCTGAACTCGCCGACGCTGCAACTGTCGGCGTTGAACGACATCGCCGAAACCATCGTTCAGCCGAAGGTCGCCACGCTGCAAGGCGTGGCCCAGGTCCAGATCTACGGCTCGCAGAAATACGCGGTGCGGGTCCAGGTCGATCCCAACGCGCTGGCGGTGCGCGGCATCGGCATCGACGAGCTGCAAAAGGCGATGACCGCCGCCAACGCCAACACGCCGGTCGGCACGTTGACCGGCAACCGGCAGCAGTTGGTGATCGCGGCCAACCCGCAGCTTCCCAACGCCGCCGCCTTCCGCGACCTCATCATCGCCTACCGCAACAACGCGCCGGTGCGCGTCGGCGACGTGGCGAAGGTCGAGGACAGCGTGGAGAACAACCGCACGGCCAGTTGGCTGAACGGCACCCGCACCATCATGCTGGCGATCCAACGCCAGCCCGACGCCAACACGGTGGAGGTGGTGGACCGCGTCCGCGCCTTGATCCCGACCTTTCAGGCTCAGCTCCCCGCGTCCGCCGCCATCAAGATCGTCAACGACCGTTCGCTGTCGATCCGGCAGGCGGTGGAGGACGTCCAGTTCACCCTGGCGTTGACCATCGGGCTGGTGGTGATGGTGATCTTCCTGTTCCTGCGGCGGCTGTCGGCGACGCTGATTCCGGCGCTGGCGGTGCCGATTTCGCTGATCGCCACGGCGGGCGGCATGCAGGTGATGGGCTATTCCATCGACAACATTTCGCTGATGGCGCTGACGCTGGCCGTCGGTCTGGTGGTGGACGACGCCATCGTCATGATGGAGAACATCGTTCGTTACGTTGAAGAGGGGATGAAACCGTTCGAGGCGGCGATCAAGGGATCGCGCGAAATCGGCTTCACCATTCTGTCGATCACCCTGTCGCTGGTCGCCGTCTTCATCCCGATTTTGCTGATGGGCGGCGTGGTCGGGCGGTTGTTCCATGAATTCGCCGTCGTCGTCACCATGTCCATCGCCGCGTCGGCCTTTGTGTCGCTGACGCTGACGCCGATGATGTGCTCGCGCTTCCTCACCCATCATGAGCCGGGCGACGAGAATCTGTTCGGGCGGGTGTTGGAGGCCGGTTTCACCGCCGTGCTGAACGGCTACGCCGCCTCGCTGCGCTGGACGTTGCGCCACCGGCCCCTGATGGGGCTGTTGATGATCGGCACCGTGGTCGGATCGGTCCTGCTGTTCCAGGCGGTGCCCAAGGGTTTTTTCCCGACCGAAGACATTGGCCAAATCCAGGTGACGACCGAAGCCTCCGCCGACATCGCCTTTCCGGCGATGGCCGCGCTGCAACAGAAGGTCGCCGCCATCATGCAGGCGCATCCGGCGGTGGCCGACGTCACCTCGTCGGTCGGGGTCGGCGGCAGCACCGGCAACCAGGGGCGCATGTTCCTGGTGCTGAAGCCGCGTGAGGAACGACCGTCGGCGCCGGAGGTGATCCAGCAGCTTCGCCGTCAGGTGAACGGCATTCCCGGCTTGGCGGTCTACATGCAGCCGGTGCAGAATCTGCGCATCGGCGGGCGCGCGTCCAAGAGCCTGTATCAATACACCATCCAGGCGCTGGATCTGGAGGAGCTGTATCACTGGTCGGGCAAGCTGGAAGGCGCGCTGCGCGGCATGGGCAAGCTTCAGGACGTGACCAGCGACCTTCAGCTCAACAACCCGCAGGCCTTCGTCCGCATCGACCGCGAAAAGGCGGCGACCTTGGGCGTCGGCGTCGATCTGGTGCGCTCCACCCTCTACAGCGCCTTTGGTCAGCGGCAGGTCTCCACCATCTACACCCCCAGCAACGACTATCAGGTGTTGATCGAGCTGGAGCCGAAATACCAGCAGGACGACAACGCCCTGTCGCGCATCTATGTGCGGTCCACGTCCGGCAAGCTGGTGCCGCTCGACGCCTTTGCGCGAGTGGAGCGGACCGCCGGGCCGCTGGCGGTCAATCACCAGGGCCAGTTGCCCGCCGTCACCCTGTCCTTCAACCTCGCCCCCGGCGTGTCGTTGGGCGAGGCTGTGGAGCTGATCCGGGGGACCGAGCGCGAATTGGGTCTGCCCGCCACCGTGACCACGGGCTTTGCCGGAACCGCCCAGGTGTTCCAGGACGCTCAGGCGGGGCAGGCGCTGTTGCTGGGCGCGGCGGTGTTGGTGATCTACATCGTTTTGGGCGTGCTGTATGAAAGCTTCGTCCACCCGTTGACCATTTTGTCGGGTCTGCCCTCGGCGGCGATTGGCGCGCTGGCCACCTTGCTGGTGTTCGGGCAGGAGCTGAGCGTCATCGCCATCATCGGCATTCTGATGCTGATCGGCATCGTGAAGAAAAACGCCATCATGATGATCGATTTCGCGGTTGACGCGCGGCGTGGCGGCATGACGGCGCGTGACGCCATCGAACAGGCCTGCGTCCTGCGCTTCCGCCCCATCATCATGACGACGATGGCGGCGATCATGGGGACGCTGCCCATCGCCATCGCCCATGGCGCGGCGGCGGAACTGCGGCAGCCGCTGGGTCTGGCGGTGGTCGGCGGCCTGTGCGTGTCGCAGGTGCTGACGCTCTACATCACGCCGACGCTGTATCTCTACATGGAGGATTTGGGCAACGCCATCGATCGCCTGATCCATGGCCGCCCGGCGGCGGCGACTCCGCACGGATCGGCGACGGCGGACGGAGACTGAGCCGGGGTTGATGTTGGAAGGGTGTGTTAGGGGCGGCGACCGTTGGTCGCCGTTTCCGTTTACACCGCGATCTGCGTGACCAGCGGCGTGTTCACCCCGGCGTCGGCCCGGCGGTAGGCGTCGATGGCGTCGGTCCAGGGTTCGATGTGCAGCCCTTGACCAACGACCTCCTGGTGCAGGCTTTGCGTGATGAAACCGGCGTTGGGCAAGGCGGTCTGCGGGGCGGGACCGGGAGACACCGGGCCGTTGGCCGCGCTGGCGCCGACGCCGATGGCGAAGCCGCTGGCCGCGCCGCCGGTGGAGCGGGTGGCGGCGCGGGCCTCGTCGGTTCCCGTCTGACCGCTGCGGCGCAGCGCCTCGTCGGTCGCCTCCAGCGGTTGGTCGGAGGAGGAGCGTTTGCGTTCATCCTCGCCGGGGACGCGGCGGATCGGTTGGACCGCCGGGGCGTCGCTCGCCAGCATCTGCCGCAGCTTCGCCAGCCCGGATGGGCTTTGCGCGCTCGATGGCGATGGCAGGGCGAGGAGCGTGGACAAGGGTTGCGGGATCCGTTCGCTGGGGATGTCTGATTTTTGACTCACATGAGCCTAGCAAGGCAAGAGTTCCCAAATCCTTAAAATGCCGGACAAATATCATCGATCCGCACCGCGAACAATTTCGCCGTTTCGCCCCTTGCTCCCCCTCTCGGCAGGAGCGGTTGAGCCTGCTACACTGCAACCGTCGCGACGCCTTTCCGACCTCATCAACGGCGTGTGGTCCCTTGCTCTTGCCCGCTTCCGCCCGATCGGCGCCTTCGCTGGATGATGCTCAGAACCGCTTGTCGGTCCTGTTGGAGCATATGGATGAGGGCGTTGTCATGGTGGCCGCCGACCTGACGATTTTGGCGCTCAACGGGCCGCTGCTGGATTTGTATGGGCTGCCGCCGGACAGCGCGGCGGTTGGTGATTTTTTTGATTTTCTTCGGTGTCTGGCCGAGCGTGGCGAGTTTGGCCCGGGCGACGCCGCCGCGATTGTCGCCGAACAGTTGGAACTCGCCCGTTGCGCCGACCGCGCCCGGCATGAACACCGGCGCCCGGACGGTCGCATCCTGGAAATACGCACGCGCGCCCTGCCGGGGGGCGGCTTTGTCCGCACCCACATCGACATCACCGAGCGCAAGCGTGGCGAGAACGAGTTGGCCGACAAACGGGAAACGCTGCGGCTGATTCTTGATAATATTGGTCAGGGATTTATCTTGTATGATCGGGATCTCCGAGCGATCACATACAACAAAAAATTGTTGGAACTTGTGGATATACCTGAAGATTTGGCGGAAAACTTTAAAACGATGGAGGAAAGCACTCGGTTTCAGCTTGAAAGTGGTCGGCTTTTCCTTCCGGCGGATGCGCCAAATTTTGGCGATGACATCGACGCAAAGCTCAAATACGTGATGGACAGGACGGCCCGTCCGAACCGCGAGTGCGTTTATGTCCGCCCCCAGCATGATGGCCGCATCCTGGAGGTTCGCGTCGTTCCGCAACCGGACGGCGGGCAACTCCGCACCTTCACCGACATCACCAAATGGGTGACGGCCGATCAGGCGGTGCGCCAAAGCCGGGAAATCCTGACCGGCGTGATCGATTCGATGCCCGCGCTGATTGATGTGCGGGATCGCGATGGCGTCATTCTGCTGACCAACCGTTATTTCCGTGAGATCCATGGCGCTTCGCCAACGGTTCCCGACCGTGGCCCGGCGGTGGATCGGGCTGAAAGCCTGAACCGTTTGGTGATCGAAAGCGGCCAGGGCGTTCCCTTTTTCGAGGAAAGCGGCCAGGACGCCAAGGGACGGCGGCGGGATTGGCTGACCACCAAAATGCCTCTGACCGACGAAGCGGGGGAGGTGACGCACATCGTCACCGTGGCGCTGGACGTCACCGCGCGCAAGCGGGCGGAGGAGGAGTTGCGGGACGCCCAGGCCAGCCTGATTCAGGCGGAAAAGATGGCGTCGCTGGCGCAACTGGTCGCCGGGGTGGCGCATGAGGTCAACACCCCCATCGGCGTGACCCTGACCGCCATTTCCCATCTGGACGAGGAGGTGGCGAAAATCCGCGCGCTGTTTGACGGCAACCGGGTGAAGCGCAGCGATTTCCAAAGCTTTTTGGACGTCGCCTGGGAAACCACCCGGATGATTCTGTCGAACATCGAACGGGCGGCCAACTTGATCCAAAGCTTCAAGCAGGTGGCGGTCGATCAGGCCAGCGGCGAACAGCGGGTCTTCGATCTCGCCGCCTATGTGGACGAGGTGCTGCTCAGCCTGCGCCCGCGCCTGCGCAAGACCAGGGTCACGGTGACGACCGACATTCCGCCCGGCCTGGAAATCGACGGCCACCCCGGCTCCTTCGCTCAGGTGCTGTCCAATCTGGTCATCAACGCCTTGGTTCACGCCTATGACGAAGGGCAGGAGGGGCGTATCCGCCTGATCGCGGAGGAGGCGCCGACGGGGTGGGTGACGATGCGCTACAGCGACGACGGCAAGGGCATTCCGCCGGACATCCGCAACCGGGTCTTCGACCCATTTTTCACCACGAAGCGTGGTTTGGGGG
Source organism: Azospirillum sp. FG154 (assembly GCF_057809575.1). Taxonomy (NCBI): domain Bacteria; kingdom Pseudomonadati; phylum Pseudomonadota; class Alphaproteobacteria; order Rhodospirillales; family Azospirillaceae; genus Azospirillum; species Azospirillum sp. FG154. Next base: position 22,301 of record NZ_JBMDKF010000020.1, read on the forward strand.
CCAGCGGGCTGGGCCTGAGCATCTGCGCCAACATCATGGCGACCACGATGAAGGGATCCATCGCTCTGGACAGCGCGGACGGGCCGGGAACCGGCTTTTTGCTGCGCTTTCCCATGGGGGCCAAAGACGCTTGACGCCGCCGGTCGTCGATCAACCAGGGGCGTCGATCAACCAGGGGCGTCCTGCAACCGGCGGCGTCTTGCTCGTTTAGTCTTGCGGGCGTTTCGTTCAGGGGACGTCGGCGACCTGGAAACCCTTCCAATAGGGGTCGCGGTCGTCCACGAAGATGGTGTTGTAGCCGGTGACGCGCGCCCAGCCTTCAATCGACGGGATGATCGCGGGAAGGCCGCCGACCTCGGTCGTTCCCTCGACCCGCCCGATGAATTTCGACGCGATGATGCTTTCGTGGACGAAATCCTCGCCCTGTTTCAAGCGGCCCAGCGCGTGCAACTGCGCCATCCGCGCCGATGTGCCGGTGCCGCAGGGGGAACGGTCGATGGCCTTGTCGCCGTAGAACACGGCGTTGCGGGCCGAGCCGTCGGGCGTCGTCGGCTTGCCGGTCCACAGCACATGGGTCAAGCGGTTCAGCGCCGGGTTGGTCGGGTGGACGATGCTGTGCCGGGCGTTGAAGGCGGCGCGCAGCTTGGGCGAAAAATCGAGGATCTGCGAGGGTTGCAGATCGGCGAGGTCGGCGTAACCGGCCTGCGGCTCGACGATCGCGTAGAAATTCCCGCCAAAGGCGACGTCCACCGTGATCGGCCCCAGACCGGGAACCTCGACCTCATAGCCCCGCCCCAGCAGGAAAGAGGGAACGTTGGTCAGCCGGACGCTGTCCACATAGGGGCCGTTCTGGACGTAACGCGCCTCCACCAACCCCGCCGGGGTGTCGAGCCGCAACAGGCCCGGCGTCTTCGGCGTCACCAGCCCATGTTCGATGATGGTGGTGACGGTGCCGATGGTGCCATGCCCGCACATCGGCAGGCAGCCCGACGTTTCGATGAACAGAATGCCGACGTCGCAATCCTCCCGCGTCGGCGGGTAGAGGATGGAGCCGGACATCATGTCGTGGCCGCGCGGCTCGAACATCAAGGACAGGCGGATCCAGTCATGCTCGGCCAGAAATTCCTGGCGGCGCTCGAACATGGTGGCGCCCTTCAGCATGGGGACGCTGCCGCCGGTGACGACGCGCACCGGGTTGCCGCAGGTGTGACCGTCGATGCAAAAGAAGCTGTGGCGGGCCATGGCGAAATGCCTCTTCAGAAGCGGGTGGGGGCGTAGGGGGCGAGCGGCAGGGCGGGGTTTTTCCCGTCGATCAGCGCGGCGACCAGTTCGGCGGTGACGGCGGCTTGGGTCAGCCCGTAATGGCCATGGCCAAAGGCGTGGATGACGGCGGGCAGGCGGGAGGCCGGGCCGATCACCGGCAGGCTGTCGGGAATCGACGGGCGGAAGCACAGCCGCCGCACCCCCTCCACCGCGCCCAACTCCGGCAGGAACCGGCGCAGCTTGCCCAGCAGCGCGTCCACCCGCGCGTAATTCGGCGGGGCGTCCAGCCCGGCGAACTCCACCGCCCCGCCGATGCGGTCGCCGCTGTCGAGCGGGGAGGTGACGAAGCCATGCCCCTCATACATCACCGGGCGGCTCAGGCCGAGCGCGCCGGGCGCGGCAGTGACGTTGTAGCCGCGTTCGGTGTCGAGCGGCACGGCGTCGCCGACCGTCGCCGCCAGCGGCTTGGACCAGGCGCCCAGCGCCAGCACGGCGCGATCCGCCGTGATCGACACCCCGCCGTCGCACCGCGCGGTCACGCGGCCCGAGGCGTCTTCAAATCCCTGAATTTGGGCGTTCACCAGCCGGGCGCCGCGCTCCAACGCCAATTTGCCCAGCGTTTCGGTCAACTGCGCCGGGTCGGCGACGTGCGGGCCGTCGGGGTAGAGCGCCCCGCCGACGATGGTTCCCGCCGCCGCCGCGCGGGCGAAGGCCGGTTCCAGCGCGGCGACCTGCGCGGCGGACAGGATGTCCACCGACACGCCGAAGCCGCGTTGCCGTTCGGCCAGGGCCGGGAAACGGGCGAAGGCGGCGGGATCGCTCCACACCGACAATTGCCCGCGCGGGCGCAGCAGCCCGCCGAGATCCAGCGCGTCGAGCCGCCGCCGCCACGCGGGCAGGGAGGCCCCGTTCAGCGCGGCGATGGCCAGAGTCGAGGCTTCGATCCGGCGCGGGGTGGAGGCGGCGGCGAAACGCAGCATCCAGGGCAGGATGCGGGGCGCGTAGGACGGGCGGATGGTCAACGGCCCCAGCGGGTCGGCCAGCCAGCGCGGCAGATTGCGCCACGCCTTCGGCCCGGCCAGCGGCAGGATGTCGTTGTGGGCGATCCAACCGGCGTTGCGCCCCGACGCCTCCGCGCCAAAGCCGGTTCGGTCGAGGATCGTCACCGCATGGCCGTTGTCGAGCAGCGCGTGGGCGGCGGCCACGCCGATGATTCCCCCGCCAACGACCAGGATGCGCATGATGCGGCGACTCTCCTCTCTTGAACTGAACTCTGTTGCGGGCCGAACTCCGCGTCAGGCCGTCATTGGGCCAGCGGCGGCAGGCCGACGTCCGGCAGGGCCGGGCGGGTGGCCAGCGCCTTGCGCACGATGGCCTCCACCTCCTCGCGCTCCGCGCCTTCCAGCGGCAGGCGGGGCGGGCGGGTCAGCAGGCTTCCGCGACCGGCGATGTGCTCGGCCAGCTTGATTCCCTGCACCAGATCGGGGCGGGCGTCCAGATGCAGCAGCGGCATGAACCAATCATAAATCGGCAGAGCTTCGTCCAAACGGCGGTCGCGGGCCAGACGGAACAGCGTCTCGCCTTCGCGCGGGAAGATGTTGGACATGCCGGAAATCCAGCCGACCGCGCCCAACAGCACGCTTTCGACCACCACGTCGTCCAATCCGCACAGCGGGATGAAGCGGTCGCCGGTCATGTTGCGGACGTCCACGATGCGGCGGGTGTCGCCCGAGGATTCCTTGAACGCCACGATGGTGTCCACGTCGGTCAGGCTGGCCAGCATGGTCGGCGTGACGTCGGTGCGGTAGGCGGGCGGGTTGTTGTACAGCATGATCGGCAGATCGGTCGCCGACGCTACGCCCCGGAAATGCACCAGCGTTTCGCGCGGCTTGGCCGGATAGACCATGGCGGGCAGCACCATCAGGCCGTGCGCTCCGGCCTTGGCCGCCATGCGCGCCGTCGTCGCGGCGAATTCGGTGGTGTATTCGGCCACGCCGACGATCACCGGCACGCGGCCCGCCGACACGGCGACCGCCGTTTCGACCAGCTCCTGCTTTTCCGCCATGCTCAGCGCGGTGTTTTCGCCGACCGTGCCGCCGACCACCAGACCCGACACGCCGTCGTCGATCAGCGCGCCAATGACCTTGGCGGTGGCCGCCGCGTCCAGCGAGAAATCATCGCGAAACTGCGTGGTGACGGCGGGGAAAACCCCTTTCCAACGTTGGCGAGGATCCATGGCGGCGTGAACTCCTGTCCGGGGCGATTGTTTGTATCCAATTTGTATATTTGAAATGACCGCGCCGTCAAGCTAAAACGATCAGCATGACGAACGACACCCCCCGGCGCGGCGGCGGCCCGCAGAAAATTTACGACGCGCTGAAGGCCGACATCCTCAACATGACTCTGGACCCCGGCGCCGGGTTGGATGAGACGGAGCTGTCGGCGCGGTTCGGCATGTCGCGCACCCCGGTGCGCGAGGCCCTGCAACGGCTGGTCGCCGAAGGGCTGGCGACGACGCTGCCGAACCGCAACACGGTGGTGACGGTTCTGGATTTCGACGGGGTGCCGCATTATCTCGACGCGCTGACGCTGATGTACCGCGTCACCGGGCGTCTGGCGGCGCTGCGGCGGACGCCGGAGGATCTGGAGCGGATGCGCGCGGCCCAGGCCGATTTCGCCGCCGCCGTCGCCGCGTCCGACGCCATCGCCATGCTGGAGAGCAACCGCAGCTTCCACCTCGCCATCGCGCGGGCGGGGGGCAACCGCTATTACGCCGACCTGTTCGAGCGTCTGCTGAACGACGGCATGCGCCTGCTGCGCCTCTATTACCGCAGCTACCAGGACGCCTTGCCGCAGGAGTTCGTTCACGAACACGACGCGATGATCGCGGTGATCGAGGCGGGCGACGCCGCCGCCGCCGAACGGCAGGGGGCGGAGCACGCCAGCCAGATTGTGGGCCAGTTGCAACGCTTCATCGCCCCGGCGCTGGGGGCGGACATCGGGTTGGAGTGAGCGCGGCGCGGTCGATTCCGATTCGCGGGTTTGACTCGCGGGTTGACGCGCGCGGTATGTGATCCCTTCATAACAGTTACGCATCCGGTCGAAGATCCTGGCAATCTTGTGACGTTTTGCCCGCCCTTCGGACTCGTTCCGCTCTCGGTGGTTGGGGCGAGTGTACGATCTGTGCACGCGACCGCTGTTTTTTCTTGAATGACTGGTCAGGATTGGGCAACGGTCGCCTCGCCCAAAAAAGCAATTTTTGCAAAAAATCACATGGGCGCCCCCCGGTGGAGAGTTTGAGTATGTTGGAACATCTGAGCATCACCAAAAAAATCATGGCCCTGGTGGCCTTGATCCTTCTTTGCACGTTCTCGATCATTTACTACAATATGGTCAATTTGAAGGACGCGATGATTGATGACAGAAAGTCATCTGTTCGGAGTGTTGTCGAAGCAGCGGTCAGCATCGCGAATTACTATCATCGTGAAGCGCAGAGCGGCGTCCTTCCCGAGGCGGAAGCCAAGGAGCGGACCAAGAGCGCGATCCGGGCGTTGCGTTATGGCAAGGGTGACTATTTCTTCGTCTACAACACCAACGGCGTGACCGAGGTCCACGGGACTCGCAAGGAGTTGGAGGGCAAATTCCGTCTGGATGAAAAGGATTCCGACGGTTTTGCCTTTCTGCGGCATCAGATCGCCAACGCGCAGGCGGGTGGGGGCTACACGACCTACCGCTTCACCAAACCGAACGGTGGGACCGCGCTGTTCCAGAAAATTTCCTACGACGCGCTGTTCGCGCCGTGGGACTGGGTCATCGCGTCGGGCGTCTATGTGGACGACATCGACGCGGCCTTTGCGACCGAACTGCAACAGCAATTGATCGTCATCGCCATGGTCGTGGCGGTGATGCTGTTGGCGTCGCTGTATTTGGGCAAGGCGATCACCCGCCCGATCACCGTGCTGGCCACGGCGATGCGCGGACTGGCCGACGGCGATGTCTCGATCCTCATCAACGGCGCGGACCGTCGGGATGAAATCGGCGACATGGCCAAGGCGGTCCAGGTCTTCAAGGACAACAGCCTGGCGATGAGCGCCCTGCGCCAGGACAGCGAGCAGGCCCAGGCCCGCGCCGAACAGGAGCGCCGCCAAGGCATGTTGGCGCTGGCCGATGGCTTTGAAACGCAAATCAAATCCATCGTCGACGGCGTGGCCGCCCAGGCCGGGCGGTTGCGCTCGACCTCCTCGGTTCTGGCCGACATCGCCAACCGCGCCACCGGCCAATCCGACGTCACCTTGCGGGCCGCGTCGGACGCCGGGTCGGGCATCCAGATCGTCGCCGCCGCCGCCGAACAGTTGGCGTCGTCGATTCAGGAAATCAGCGCCGAGGTCACGCGTTCGGCCGATCTCAGCCGCAAGGCGGTGGACGAGACCCGCCGCACCGCCGACATCGTCGATGGGCTGACGGCGGCGGCGAACAAGATCGGCGACGTGGTCAACCTCATCAACGCCATCGCCAGCCAAACCAATCTGCTGGCCCTGAACGCGACCATCGAGGCCGCGCGCGCCGGGGATGCGGGCAAGGGCTTCGCCGTCGTCGCCAACGAGGTGAAGGCGTTGGCCGGTCAAACCGCCAAGGCGACCGAGGAAATCAGCGCCCAGATCGGGACCATTCAATCCGCCACACGGTCGGTGGTCGGCGCCATCGACGGCATCAGCGGATCCATCACCAGCGTCAACCAGACCGCCACCACCATCGCCTCGGCGGTGGAGGAGCAGGGTGCGGCCACCCGCGAAATCGCCCGCAACGTCCAACAGGCCTCCCACGGCGCGCAAGAGGTGGTCAGCAACGTGTCGGGGATGCAGAAGATGGCCGGGGAAACCGGCGCCGGCGCGGCGCAGGTCCAGGCCGCCGCCGCCGACCTGCTCGCCCAATCCGAAGCCCTGACCGGGCAGATGGACCGCTTCATCAGCGGCATCCGCGCGGGGTGACGTGGCCGCTCAAGGATCGACGACCACCCATTGGGCCAAGGCGCGAGTCTTGGCCCAATGGGTTTTTCCCGATAAGGGGTTCGTCGTGGGTTACGCCGTCGGCGGGTTGACCGGGTTGGGCAGCAGACCGGGGAACAGGTCATTGATGAGCAGAACGATCACCTCCTGCCAGAAGCTGGTCTGGTCATCGTGGATGGCCGACACCCCCATCAGGTCAAAGTAGGCGCCGACATGCTGTTCGATCAGCGTGCTGACGAAGCCGATGATGGTGGCGATGTCGGCGTTCACCGTGGCGCCCGGCAATTCGATGTTTTGAATTGGCGTGTAGGTGACGCCCGCCTTGGCCGCGTGGTTGACCGCCGCGTTGACCAAAGCCGGGATGGTTTCCGCAGCCCCCAGGATCAAATGGCCGTAGATGCAGGGCTTGACCAGTTGCAGCGCGTTGGGCGGTGGCGCGACGTATGTCGGGAAGCTGTCGCCTTGCAGATGATCCCAGGCGTGCGGAACCACGTCGTAGCTGTTCCACAGATCGTTGTTGAAGGTGTTGGGCAGGGTTGTGCTGTTTGGATCGACGTAGGTCGGGAAGACGGTGTTGAAGGCGGTGGCGAAGACGCCATCCCCCGGTGTCGCCCCAGCGGTCGGAAGGACCAGAACCCGTCGCCAGACCGCTTGCGCGGCCTTTGACGGGTATAGGCTGAGGGCCAGGGCCGGAGAGAGCGCGCCGCCCAGGCTGTGGCCGGTGAAAATCAACGTCGCGTCGGTCGAGGCCACGCTGGCCAGATAGCTTTGCAGCGTGACGCCGATTTCGGGAATGGTGGGGCCGCCTTCCGGCGCGGCCTGTGGCTTCAGGTTTTGCAGAATGGTGATGCCCAGCTTTGTCCCCGCCGAAATGTCGCCGTAGCTGATGGACGAGTCCAAGGGCGACCCAACCGGGTTGAACGAGACCGTGCTGTCGGTCTGGAAATCCTCGTTCACCCAGTCATACACCGATTGCGGATTGGTGGCGGCGATGGCGACGACGTAGGTGTCGCTGGTGGCGTTGTGCGCGACGAGGATCGCGTTGTCGGCAATCCCGGTGCTGCTCTTGGGCATCAGGATTCCAGATTCGCTGACCAGACTGTTGCCGCTGTCCCCCGCGGTGAACACGGCAGGCCCCCAGGCAATCGACCAGTCTGGCGCATAGGCGGCGTAGGTCGACAGTTTGTCCGTGAAATTCGTGTGGAGGATCCCGCCCAGGGCGGACGGGGTGCTGCCCTTCGTCTTGGCCGCGGTGTTGGACCACATGGACAGCGAAAACACTTGCTGAAGCAGGGGAAACGGCGTGGTTGTGGGCATGGCGTGCTTCTCCCGGATGATCTGGCGTGGCCGTGTGCGGCCTTGCCATTTTTCAACGGAGTTAAAAGCTACGAAAGATAATCACGAATTATTAGGGGAAAACGATGGGCGCTTGAATTGGATTCAATTGAAATAAGATAAGGCGACGCCACAAACAGAGGTCTGATTCCGATCAGGAAATCAACCCAAAATAGAAATTCTTCGTGTTTGCGCCGCGATATTGTTGTCGGGTCAATTCACGAAAAAATGGGGCGGAGGATGGGTCTCCTCCGCCCCGCTGCGCTGTGTTCAGGTGATGAAATTACTCCGCCGCCAGCGCCGGGGCCTTCGCCGGGTTGCGGAAGGCGTCCAGCAGTTTGGCTTCCTTGGCCTTGGCGGCGGCGACGTTGCGGGCCTTGATTGGGCCGTAGCCGCGCATTTCCATCGGCAGGGCGGCGATTTCCAGGGCCAGGGCCAGCGTGTCGCGGGTCAGGCTGTGCAGGATTTCGCCCATCACCGCTTCGTAATCGGCGATCAGTTGGCGTTCCTGGCGGCGCTCCTCGGTGCGGCCGAAGGGGTCGAAGCGGGTGCCGCGCAGGCGCTTGCCCTTGGCCAGCAGGCGCAGGACCGGCAGCATCCAGGGGCCGAAGGTCTTCTTCTTCGGCTCGCCGCCATCCTCGCCGACCTCGCCCAGCGCCGGGGGGGCCATGTGGAAGGTCAGCTTCCAGTCGCCCTCGAACTGGCGCTGGACGCTTTCCAGGAAACCGCTGTCGGTGTAGAGGCGGGCGACCTCATACTCGTCCTTGTAGGCCAGCAGCTTGAAATGGGCGCGGGCGACGGCTTCGGTCAGGGCGGTGGAGCCGGGGATTTTCTGCCCCTCGACCCGGCGGGTCCAATCGACCAGCGCGTGGTAACGGGCGGCGTAGGCGCTGTCCTGATAGTCGGTCAGGAAGCGGGTGCGCCGCTCGACGATGTCCTCTAGGCTGTCGGACAGACGGCGCTGGTCGAGCAGGAGGGAGGCGGCGCCGACCTCCACCGGGGCGGGCGGGGCGGCGGCGGCCTCGACGGCGGGCAGATCGACGGCGGCGCGGCGGCCCCACTGGAAGGCGTCGAGATTCAGCGTGATCGACACGCCGTTCAACTCGATGGCTTTGAGGATCGAGGCCTCGGTCAGCGGGATCAGCCCCTTTTGCCAAGCGTAGCCCATCAGGATGGGGTTGGCGTACACGCTGTCGCCCAACAGGCCGGTGGCGAGCTTCGAGGCGTCCAGCGCGTCGACCATGGCGTCGCCGCCGCAGGCCTTGCGGATGTCGCCGACCAGATCGCGGACGGGAATCACCATGTCCGGCTTTTTGATGAAATCGGCGGTGATGGCGTCGTGGGTGTTGACCACGGCGCGGGTGTGGCCCGCCCGCATTTTCGACAGCCCGTCGCCCGCCGCCGCGACGACGATGTCGCAGCCCAGAACCGCGTCGGCCCCGCCCGCCGCGATGCGCACGGAATGGATGTCGTCCGGCGTCTGGCCGATGCGGATGTGGCTGGTGACGGCGCCGCCCTTTTGCGCCAGCCCGGTCATGTCGAGCACGCCGACGCCCTTGCCCTCGATGTGCGCGGCCATGCCGAGCAGCGCGCCGATGGTGACGACGCCGGTGCCGCCGACGCCGGTGACATACAGGCCCCAGGTCTTGTCAAAAATTGGCAGGGTCGGGGTGGGCAACGGCGCGCTGTCCAGCGCCTTGGCGGCGGCGGGCTTGGGCTTGCGCAGCTTGCCGCCTTCCACCGTGACGAAGCTGGGGCAGAAGCCCTTGGTGCAGGAGAAATCCTTGTTGCAGGAGGATTGATCGATCTGGCGCTTGCGCCCGAACTCGGTCTCCAACGGGATCACCGAGACGCAGGAGGATTTGGTCGAGCAATCGCCGCAGCCTTCGCAGACCAATTCGTTGATGACCACGCGCTTGGCCGGATCGACCATCTTGCCGCGCTTGCGGCGGCGGCGCTTTTCGGTGGCGCAGGTCTGATCGTAAATCAGGATGCTGGTGCCGCCGACCTCGCGCAGTTCCTTTTGCACGCGGTCCAGATCGTCGCGGTGCTCCACCGCCGTGAATTGCGGCAGGCCGCTGTTGATCCCGTATTTTTCCGGCTCGTCGGTGACGACGGCGATGCGGGTCACGCCCTCCGCCCGCAGGGTCTGGGCGATGGATTGGACGGTCTGCGTGCCGTCAAAGGGCTGGCCGCCGGTCATGGCGACGGCGTCGTTGAACAGGATCTTGTAGGTGATGTTCACCTTGGCGGCGATGGCCTGACGGATCGCCAGGATGCCGGAATGGAAATAGGTGCCGTCGCCCAGATTGGCGAAGATGTGGGTTTCGTCGGTGAAGGGGGCTTGGCCGACCCACGGCACGCCCTCGCCGCCCATCTGGGTGAAGGTGTCGGTCTTGCGGTCCAGCCAGGTCGCCATGTAATGGCAACCGATGCCGCCCAGCGCCCGGCTGCCTTCCGGCACCACGGTGGAGGTGTTGTGCGGGCAGCCCGAACAGAAGGTCGGCTTGCGCACGACGCGGGCGACATGAGCCTTTTGCCGCTCCTGCGCGTCGAGGAAGGCGATGCGGCGGGCGAGGTTTTCATTGTCGATGAAGCGCTGCAAGCGCCGCCCGATCACCACGGCGATCTGGGCGGGGGACAACTCGCCCGCGCTGGGCAGAATCCATTCCCCGGCCTCGTCGAACTTGCCGACGACCTTCGGGCGGACGTCGGGGTTCCAGTTGTAAAGCTGCTCCTTGAGCTGGTTTTCAATGACCGCGCGCTTTTCCTCGACGACGACGATCTCCTCCAGCCCTTCGGCGAAATGGCGGACGCCGTCGCGTTCCAGCGGCCAGGGCATGCCGACCTTGTAGACGGTGATGCCCCAATCCGCCGCCATCTCCTCCGTGATCCCGAGTTCGTCCAAGGCTTGGCGAACGTCCAGATAGCTTTTGCCGGTGGTGACGATGCCGAAACGCGGGCGCGGGCTGGACATCACCACCTGATCCAGCTTGTTGGCGCGGGCGAAGGCGAGCGCGGCGTAAAGCTTGTGCTTCATCAGCCGGTGTTCCTGCTCCAGCGGCGGATCGGGCCAACGGATGTTCAGGCCCCCGGCGGGCATGGGGAAATCGGCGGGGATGATCGGGCTGACGCGCTGCGGGTCGATGTACACCGACGCAGAGGTGTCCACCGTTTCGGCGATCGTCTTCATGGCGATCCAACAGCCGGAAAAACGGCTCATCTGCCAGCCGATCAGGCCGTAATCCAAAATCTCCTGCACGCCCGACGGATTCAGCACCGGAATCATCGCGTGCATGTAGGCGTGTTCGGACTGGTGCGGGAAGGTCGAGGATTTGGAATTGTGGTCGTCGCCGGTCAGAACCAGCACGCCGCCGTTCTTCGAGGTTCCCGCCGCGTTGGCGTGCTTGAAGACGTCGCCGGAGCGGTCGACGCCCGGCCCCTTGCCGTACCACATGGCGAAGACGCCGTCGTATTTGGCGCCCTTGAACATGCCGACCTGCTGGCTGCCCCAAACGGCGGTGGCGCCCAGCTCCTCATTCACGCCGGGCTGGAATTGGATGTGGTTCTTTTCCAGGAATTTGCGGGCGTTCCACAAATTCTGATCGAACCCGCCCAGCGGCGAACCGCGATAACCCGAAATAAAACAGCCGGTGTTCAGCCCGGCCAACAGATCCCGTTGGCGCTGCATCATCGGCAGACGCACCAACGCTTGGGTGCCGGTGAGGTAAACGCGCCCCTGTTCGAGCGCGTATTTGTCGTCAAGCGACACGTTTGCCAATGACACAGGCGCCAGAGCCATCGTCCCCATCCCTTCCAAGCGTCGGCGACCGGGCTTTATTGCTGGGCCGCCCTTTTGTTCGACCGGCAAAAAGGTAATGAAGGCTGTCGTATGTGTCCACGCCCCAAAGGGACCGATCCGCAAAAAGCAAGGAACATCCGGCAACCAAGGGTCTTCCGTAACGGACCGTATGGAAACGCCTGCCTTGCGGACATTACCGCTCGGTTGTCGGTTTCCGTGGGCGGCCCGAAGAGGAATATGGAGGGTGACTCGGACAATTGGGAGGGGCGGCGGAAACGGGCGTCATTCAATCAGAAAAGACTGATGAATATGGACGATGCCGCTGGCGACGCCTATCTTCTGTTGTGAGATTTTGCGGAGGGCGTGACATGGATGGCGGTTGCGGCGGCGGCGCGTGTGGCGGTGGCGGTGGACGGCGCGGCGGTGGCCAGGCTGACTTTCGCCGCACGCTGCGAACGGCGATGATGGTCAGCGCGGTGATGGGGGCGTTCTTGCTCATCGCCGCAGCCCGCACCCAGGCGGTGACGCTGTGGGCGGCGGCGCTGCTGGCTTTGAACCACGCCGCGACCTACGGCGTCAGTCTGGCGACCATGGGCCGCTCGCTGGAAACGCGGGCGCGCCTGTCTTTGCTTCAGAGCGCGGCTCTGGTTGGGGCGGTGGTCTGGGTTCTGGTGACGGCTGGGCGCGCGGTGATCGGCGCCGACGCGCCGGACGCGCCGCTGGCCAGCTTGGCCTTGCTGGTGGTGATCGGCGTCAGCCTGTCGATGGCGACCCTGCTGTTCGCCGGGCGGCGTGGAAGGCTGTCGCTGCGGTCGGTCTGGCTGTGCGCGCGCGGGGATCTGTTGCCGCAAGCCGCCGGGATGATGGGGCTGGCCGGGGTTTGGGCGCTGGCCGATGGGTGGCCGGACGCAGCGGTTGGCGCGGTGGTCGCCGCCTCGTTGTTGCCCGCCGCATGGTCTTTGGCGCGCGGGGCCTTGGGGCTGTCGCCGTCGACCGTGGGGTTGGTCCCCCGCCGCTGACGCGGCGGAGGGGGCGCTTTTCAGAGTTCCGCTATCGGGCGAGCCAGGGGGCTTCGGTCCACAGCGTGCGGAAATCATCGTCGCCCGCCTTCAACTCCATGGAAAATGTGGCGGGATCAAGAACGCGCAACGGCTGGAAGGTGTCGGCGGCGATCTTGCGGAAACCGGGATCGTTGGCGGCCTTGATGATGGCGTCCACCAACGTGGCCTTCACGTCGTCGGACAGGCCTTGAGGGGCGGCGAGGCCACGCATTGACCCCATGACGATATTGTAACCCTGCTCCTGAAAGGTGGGCACCTTGGGGGCCATCGGCGAGCGGGCGGCGGCCATCACCCCCAGCACCCGCACCGGATCCGATTGCACCCCGCGCAGCGCCTCGGCGATGTTGGTGGCCGACGCCGCTGTGTCGCCACGCAGCATGGAGCGGTAATTGTCGATGCTGGTGGTGAAGGGAATGTGCAGGAATTGCGCCTTGGATTGGCGCTGCAAAGCCAGAATGGCGAGGTGATCGTCCGACCCGACCCCGGTGGACGCGATGCTGATCTTCAGCGGATTCTCTTTGGCGTGGGCGACGAGATCGGCCAGCGTCTGATAGGGGCTGTCGTTGCGAACGATGATGACGCCGGGATCGTCGATGATGTTCACCAGCGGCGTCAGCCGATCCAGCGTGAAACGCGCCCGCCGTTCGATTGGAATCGTCTGAATGGATGGGGTGTTGATGAAGCCGATGGTGTAACCGTCGGGTTTGGCGTCCGCCAGCGCGGCAAAGCCGATTTCACCGCCAGCGCCCGGCTTGTTCGCGGTGATGACCCGGGCGCCCGGACCCAGATGCTTTTCAATGAAAGGGGCCAAACTGCGCGCCGTGATGTCGGTTTGTCCACCGACGCCATAGGCGACGATCATGGTGATGGGCCGCTCCGGGTAGTCGGCTTTGGCGTGAAACGGCAAAAGCGCCAAGGCGCTGGCCAATAGCACCAAATGACGCAGACGATCACGCATCCTCAGCCCCCCATCCCGACAGGAATAGAATTCCTATAATTTGCAGCGATTTTTACGATTATAGTCACCTGATAAAAATTTGTGCATGAAATTTAGAGGTTGTAACTGCCCCATCGGTCCCAAGCGCCCCTGTGGTGGTGCTCTCTGGGGAAATGTTCGCGTTCTTCCTGTATGCAAGAATCCGAATTTCCGGCTTTGTTCCGATTCTTGGGAATTTTCCGATCATAAGGCGTAATTTTCGGCGCCAGAGACCCCGATGAAGGCGGGGGATGGTGAATGGACTGTTGCCAATCTGACATCCGGCGCCGTTCGATTCGGGCGCGCTGCAATTTGAACGGGCCTTGACAATCCCGGCGGGGTTGTGGCGAAGTGACCTTTATGAACACGTCCTCGCTCCTCCTGTCGCGTCGTTGGTGGCGGCCCGTTTAGATCGGGTCGGCCAGAACCACGCGCGCGTTTGAGCGCACTGAACCAAAGGCCGCCCGGTGTTCCGGGGCGGCCTTTTTCGTGAGAGCGAAAAGCACAAGGGTACGAACGGGAACTCCGGGCGGCGTCTATCGCCAGAACCACCGTCCCCGGAGACGCCACCGATGTTCGCTCCCGATCTTTTTCTTGCCGATCCCCGCCATCTTGATCCGTTGAGCTTCCAGACCGGCGGCGGGCTGGTTGTGACCCGGCACAGCGCGCCGCTGCCGCCGCAGGACGCCTTGGATCCGCTGATCGCCGCCCTGGACACGCGGCGGGGGCTGCTGCTGTCCAGCGGGGTGGAGGCGCCGGGCCGTTACCGCCGCCACGCGCTGGGCTTCGTCGATCCGCCTTTGGCGGTCACGGCGCGCGGGCGGACGGTGCGAATCGACGCCCTGAACGAGCGTGGCCGGGTGTTGCTGCCCGCCCTGTTCCGCGCGCTGGATGGGCTGGACGCGCTGGTCGGGGTGGAGCAAGCGCCGGGCCGGGTCACGGCGCTGATCCGCAAGGCCGCCGCGCCGTTCCCCGAGGAGGAGCGCAGCCGTCAACCCTCGGTGTTTTCCGTGCTGCGCGCCTTGATTGGGTTGTTTTCCGCGCCGGACGACCCGTTTCTCGGCCTGTATGGCGCGTTCGGCTATGATTTGACCTTCCAGTTCGAGCCGATCCGCCTGCGGTTGGAGCGGCCCGACGACCAGCGCGATCTGGTGCTGTATTTGCCCGACGAGCTGGTCGCGCTCGATCCCGCCGCCGGGGTGGCCCGTTGTTTCCGCTACGACTTCTCGGTCGATGGCGTCAGCACGCAGGGGCTGCCCCGCAGCGGGCGCGCCCATCCCTACCGCCTTGACACCAACGCGGCGGCGGAGGCGGACCACGCGCCGGGCGAGTATCAGCGGGTGGTGGAAACCGCCAAGGCCGCCTTCCGGCGCGGCGATCTGTTCGAGGTGGTGCCCGGCCAGACCTTCGCCGAACCCTGCGCCGACAGCCCGGCCACGGTGTTCCGCCGCCTGCGCGCCGCCAACCCGGCCCCCTATGAGGCGCTGGTCAATCTGGGGCAGGGCGAGTTTCTGGTCGCCGCCAGCCCGGAAATGTATGTGCGGGTCGGGGCGGCGGGCGGCGGCGGGGCGGGGCGGGTGGAGACTTGCCCGATTTCCGGCACGGTGGCGCGCGGGGCCGACGCGCTGGGCGATTCGGCGCAAATCCTGACGCTGCTGAACTCGGCCAAGGACGCGGCGGAGTTGACCATGTGCACCGACGTGGACCGCAACGACAAGGCGCGGGTGTGCGAGCCGGGATCGGTGCGGGTGATCGGACGGCGGATGATCGAGCTGTACTCCCGTCTGATTCACACGGTCGATCACGTCGAAGGGCGGTTGCGCGGCGGCTTTGACGCGCTGGACGCCTTTCTCACCCACACCTGGGCGGTGACGGTGACGGGCGCGCCCAAGCGTTGGGCCATGCAGTTTCTGGAGGACAACGAAAAATCGCCGCGCCGCTGGTATGGCGGGGCCTTTGGCCGTCTTGGCTTCGACGGCGGCATGGACACCGGCCTGACGCTGCGCACCATCCGTATGATGGACGGAGTCGCCTTCATCCGCGCCGGGGCCACCCTGCTGGCCGACAGCGATCCCGACGCCGAGGACGCCGAATGCCGTCTGAAGGCCGCCGCCTTCCGCGACGCCGTGCGGGGAGTCGCCCCGGAAGTGCGCGCGGTCGCCAAACCGGCGGCGGCGCGGAGCGGGCAGGGCAAGCGGGTGCTTCTGGTCGATCACGACGACAGCTTCGTCCACACGCTGGGCGACTATTTCCGCCAGACCGGGGCGGTGGTGACGACGTTGCGCCATGCTCACGCGCGGGCGGCTCTGCGCGCCGATCCGCCCGATCTTCTGGTGTTGTCGCCGGGGCCGGGGCGGCCCAGCGATTTCGACGTCGCCGGAACCATGGCGGCGGCGTTGGAGTTGGGCGTGCCGGTGTTCGGCGTCTGTCTGGGGCTGCAAGGAATCGCCGAGGGCTTCGGCGGGACCTTGGACATGGCCGAGCCGATGCACGGCAAGGCGTCAACCCTGCGGACGCTGGGGGGAGGGCGGCTGTTCGACGGGTTGCCTGACCGTTTGCGGGTGGGCCGCTATCATTCTTTGGTCGCCCGCCGCGACACGCTGCCCGCCGTCTTGCAGGTGACGGCGGAAACCGCCGATGGCCGCGTCATGGCGTTGGAACACCGGAGCTTGCCGGTGGCCGCCGTGCAATTCCACCCCGAATCCATCCTGACCCTGGAGGGCGGGCATGGCTTGGCGCTGATCGGCAACGTGATGACCCGGCTGGCCGGGCGGGCGGTGGCGAAGGCGGCGTGAAACGTGGGGTGCAAGAGAAGGGGGCGCGCCGGCGCCCCTTACTCCACCATTCCCAACGCTTCCTTGTAGAGGTCGAGCAGGGCTTCCTGCTCCTGCCGGTCGGCCTTGTCCATTTTGCGCAGACGGATGATCTGGCGGATGATCTTGGTGTCGAAGCCGGTGCCTTTGGCTTCGGCGTAGACCTCCTTGACGTCCTCTTGCAGGCCCTTCTTTTCCTCTTCCAGGCGCTCGATGCGCTCGACAAAGGATTTCAGACGGTCCGCCGCAATGCCGCCGACATCGGACATGGAAACCTCACCACAAGAAAGAGAACATTTGGGAACGGGGCGGGACGATATCGGCGGGCGGCGGGAATGGCAAGCGGGCGATTCCGTCGGGCCGCCGGGCGTTGTGGATGGGTGAGCGATTGGCGGCCTGCGGCGCGGCGTCACGCCGCGTGGCGGGTTTCGGTGGAGCAATAGAACAGCGGGTTCATGTGTTGCCCGGTTTCTTGTTTCTTCAGAAACAATGATACTTACGGACAAGGCCGCCATTCTCTTTGTTGCGACGCGGTGAATTGGCTGGTAGTACCATCACAGTGTTTGACTTCACAAGGTCAGACAAATCCGGCATGTGTACGGACGGTCAATGCCGATATCCAGGAATCGGCGTGTTCGAGGCAGGGGAGTTGGACATAATGAAAGTCGCCATACCCAAGGAGCGACGTGAGGGTGAACGCCGCGTCGCGGCGTCGCCGGAGACGGTGAAGAAGCTGAAGGCGCTCGGGCTTGAGGTGATCGTGGAAAGCGGGGCCGGTCTCGGCTCCAGCCTGCCCGACGCCCTGTTCGAGGCCGCCGGCGCCGCCATCGCCGCCGACGCGGCGTCGGCGCTGAACGACGCCGACATCGTGCTGAAGGTGCAGCGTCCGCTCCTTTCGGGGGAAGGGTCGGACGGGGTTGACGAGCTGGCGTTGCTGAAAAAAGGCGCGCTGCTGTTCGCCATCCTGAACCCGTACAACAGCCGCGATCATGTGAAGGCCTACGCCGCCGCTGGCGTCAACGCCTTCGCCATGGAATTCATGCCGCGCATCACCCGCGCGCAGGTGATGGACGTCCTGTCCTCCCAGGCCAACCTCGCCGGTTACAAGGCGGTGGTGGACGCGGCGGGGGAATATGGCCGCGCCTTTCCGATGATGATGACCGCCGCCGGCACGGTTCCGCCCGCGCGCGTCTTCATCATGGGCGTCGGCGTCGCCGGTTTGCAGGCCATCGCCACCGCCAAGCGCCTCGGCGCCATCGTCTCGGCCACCGACGTGCGCCCGGCGGTGAAGGAACAGGTGCAGTCGCTCGGCGGCAGCTTCGTCGCGGTCGAGAATGACGAGTTCAAGCAGGCGGAAACCGCTGGCGGTTACGCCAAGGAGATGAGCGACGACTACAAGCGCCAACAGGCGGCGCTGGTGGCCGAGCACATCAAGAAGCAGGACATCGTCATCACGACCGCGCTGATTCCGGGCCGCAAGGCCCCGATCCTGGTGACGGCGGAGCATGTCGCCTCGATGAAGCCGGGGTCGGTCCTCATCGATCTGGCGGTGGAGCAGGGCGGCAACGTCGAAGGCTCCAAGCTGGGCGAGACGGTCGTGACCGCCAACGGCGTCAAGATCGTCGGCCACGCCAACTACCCCAGCCGCATCGCCGAATCCGCCTCGCTGCTCTACGCCAAGAACCTGCTGGCTCTGCTGACGGCGCTGAACGACAAGGACAAGGGCGTCGCCATCAACTGGGACGACGAGATTGTGAAGGCCATCGCGCTGACCCGCGACGGCGCCGTCATCCATCCCGCCTTCACCGGCTGACCAGGACGCTCCAGGAGAGACATCAATGGATCAGACCCAACTGACCGCCCGCATCGCCGAGTTGAAGGCAAATCTGGCGGCGCTTGGCCAGCAGGCCGACCTGTTGGCCGCCCAGGTCGCCAGCGCGGCGCAGCCCGCCGCTGACGCCGCCGGTGGTCACGGCAACTTTTTCGTCACCGGCTTGACCGTTCTCGTGCTGGCTTGCTTCGTCGGCTATTATGTGGTGTGGCGCGTCACGCCCGCCCTGCATTCGCCGCTGATGGCCGTCACCAACGCCGTCTCGTCGGTCATCATCGTCGGCGCGCTGGTCGCCGCCGGTCCCGGCGGCTTCGGCTTTTCCAAGCTGCTTGGCTTCCTGGCCGTCATCCTGGCCAGCGTCAACATCTTCGGCGGCTTCCTGGTGACGCAGCGCATGCTCTCCATGTTCAAGAAGAAGGGCAAGTAAGACCATGGAAACCTTGTCCGCTCTTCTCTATCTGGTCGCGTCGATCTGCTTCATCATGGCGTTGCGCGGCCTGTCCAGCCCGGAAACCTCGCGTCAGGGCAACATCTACGGCATGGTCGGCATGACCATCGCCATCCTGACCACGCTGGCCTCGCCCATCGTCCAATCCTATTGGCTGATCGTGCTGGGCATCGCCATCGGCGGGGCCATCGGCTACGTCGTCGCCAAGAAGATCGAGATGACGGCGCTGCCGCAACTCGTCGCCGCCTTCCACTCGCTGGTTGGTCTGGCCGCCGTCTTCGTGGCGCTCGCCGCCTTCTACTCGCCGGAGGCCTACGGCATCGGTTCCGCCGGGGCCATCGCCAAGGGGTCGTTGATCGAAATGGCGCTCGGCACCGCCGTCGGCGCGATCACCTTCACCGGCTCCATCGTCGCCTTCGCCAAGCTGCAAGGGCTGGTGACGGGCAAGCCGCTGGTCTTCCCGATGCAGCATCCGCTGAACGCGGCGCTGGGCGTGCTGAGCGTGCTGTTGATCGTCTGGCTGGTCCAGTCGAACTCGACCGCCGCCATGTGGCTCATCATCATCGTGGCGCTGGCGCTGGGCTTCCTGCTGATCCTGCCGATCGGCGGGGCCGACATGCCGGTCGTCATTTCGATGCTGAACAGCTATTCGGGTTGGGCGGCTTGCGGCATCGGCTTCACCCTGCAAAACAACCTGCTCATCATCACCGGCGCGCTGGTGGGATCGTCGGGCGCGATTCTGTCCTACATCATGTGCAAGGGCATGAACCGCTCGATCTTCAACGTCATCCTCGGCGGCTTTGGCGGCGAGGCGGCGGGCGCGGCGGCGGCGGGCGGCGGCGGCGGACCGCAGGGTTCGGTCAAGGCCGGTTCGCCGGAAGACGCGGCGTACATCATGAAGAACGCCCAGTCGGTCATCATCGTGCCGGGCTATGGCATGGCCGTCGCTCAGGCGCAGCACGCCTTGCGCGAAATGGCCGACGTGCTCAAGCATGAGGGCGTTTCGGTCAAATACGCCATCCACCCCGTCGCGGGCCGCATGCCCGGCCACATGAACGTGCTGCTGGCCGAAGCCAACGTCCCCTATGACGAGGTGTTCGAGCTGGAGGACATCAACCGCGAGTTCGGCACGGCGGACGTCGCCTTCGTCATCGGCGCCAACGACGTGACCAACCCGGCGGCGAAGACGGATCCGTCCAGCCCGATCTACGGCATGCCGATTTTGGACGTGGAAAAGGCCAAGACGGTCTTCTTCATCAAGCGCGGCATGGCCGCCGGTTACGCCGGCGTCGAAAACGAGCTGTTCTTCCGCCCCAACACCATGATGCTGTTCGGCGACGCCAAGAAAGTCACCGAAGAGGTCGTCAAGGCGATGGAAGCCTGACAGGGCTTCTCCGTCGGACGAAATTTGCCGGAACAGGCGCGAGGGGTTAGGCTCCTCGCGCCTTTTTTGCGTCAGAAACCAACCCACTGGGAGTTTTCAACCATGCCCGCCTATGTGATCGCCGACGTCCGCGTCACCGACAGCGTCGCCTACGAGCGTTACAAGACGCTGACGCCGAACGCCATCGCCAAGAATGGCGGGCGTTTTCTGAGCCGGGGCGGCCAAACCGAGGTGCTGGAAGGCGGTTGGCAGCCGGGCCGCGTGGTGATTCTGGAGTTTCCCGACTACGCCGCCGCCAAGGCCTTTTACGACAGCCCGGAATATCGCGAGGCGCGGGAGGCGCGCAAGGACGCCGCCGATTTCACGATGATCGTCGTGGATGGGCTGTGAAAGCGGGCGGGCCGTGAGGCCGCGCGGTTACGTTCGGTTACACAAAGCCGCCCATCGGGACACACACGGGACACATCGCTCCGTTAGAGCTTGAGGTCTTGCAACGGCCCGGCGGAACGGCTCCGCCGGGTCGGCCCTCAAGCGGAGCCGCCGATCATGGACGATATCGAAGAGACGACGCCCGCCGACATGCAGATCAGCCTGTGGACCCGCGTGATGTGCTGTGTTCTGCTGTTCGGCCTGTGGCTGTGCGCCACCTCGATCTTTTTGCTGACCGAGGTGTGAGCGCAGCCAAGCCCGGTCAGCCTTACGCGCTGGTGGTCGCAGGTTTTTTGACGCCGAAGCAATGCTCCGGGCCGGGGAAGCTGCGGGCGCGGACGTCGGCGGCGTAGCTTGCGACCGCCTGGGTGACGGTGTCGGCCAATTCGGCGTAGCGCTTGACGAATTTCGGCTGGAACTGGCCGAACAACCCCAACATGTCGTCCGTCACCAGCACCTGGCCGTCGCAGGCGGGCGAGCCGCCGATGCCGATGGTCGGGACCGCGACCTCTTCGGTGATGCGGCGGGCCAGCGGCTCCATGATCGCTTCCAGCACCAGGGAGAAGGCCCCGGCCTCGGCGATGGCGTGGGCGTCGGCGACGATTCGCTCCGCCGCCGCCGGATCGCGACCCAACGCCTTGTAACCGCCCAGCGTGTTGACCGATTGCGGGGTCAGCCCGACATGCCCCATCACCGGGATGCCGCGCGCGGTCAGGAAGGCCACCGTTTCGGCCATCTCCAACCCGCCTTCCAGCTTCACCGCCTGCGCGCCGGTTTCCTGCATCACGCGGGCTGAGGCGCGGAAGGCCGCCTGCGGGCTTTCCTGGTAGCAGCCAAAGGGCAGGTCGACGACGACGCAGGCCTGTTCGGACGCGCGGACCACGGCGGCCCCATGGGCGATCATCATGTCGAGCGAGACCGGCAGCGTGCTGTCCAGCCCATAGACCACCATGCCCAGCGAGTCGCCGACCAGCAGCAGATCGACATGCTGGTCGAGCAGGCGGGCCATCGGGGCGGTGTAGGCGGTCAGGCAGACGATCGGCTCGCCGCCCTTGCGGGCGCGCAGGTCGGGGGTGGACACACGGGTGATCGACTTCGAGGCGCTCATGACGACCCTTCCGGCGGCAAGGGGGATGGCGGGGATGTTGGGAGTGGCTGCGGCGTATGCCCCCTCCCTAACCCTCCCCCGCTTGCGCGGGAGAGGGGACGATCATCGTTTCGGGCATCGTTTCGGGCGCTTGCTCCCTCTCCCGCGTCAGCGGGGGAGGGCTGGGGAGGGGGCGTCAAGGCGACCGCTCGCCGCAACGAGACCACTCCAGGGCACCCAAACAAAACTCCAGACACACCAAAACCGCCCACGCGAAACTTCACGGGACGGTCCAGGTGCAAGACACAAAGGGGTCTTGGGCGCGCCGAAGCACGCCCATAATCGCAGGCGTCCTGACGACGCCCGTCGATCAATAGCCCTCGCGTTCCATCCGCTTGCGGAGAAGCTTCCGGGTGCGGCGAACCGCCTCCGCCTTCTCGCGAGCGCGCTTTTCCGAGGGCTTCTCGTAATTGCGGCGCAGCTTCATTTCACGGAAAATACCCTCGCGCTGCATCTTCTTCTTGAGCGCGCGGAGGGCCTGATCGACGTTGTTGTCTCGGACCAGAACTTGCACGTTAACCGTCACCCTTCCAAGTGAGTCATGTTGCAACTAAGCAACAGACAGGCATGCGCGGCGGGCGCACCCCTTGTGTGGATCAGTGTGTAGCACGCTGTCGCGGCCTTGTGAAGAGGACTCTTTGCCGATGCGGCAAGGTCGCCGCGCAGACGCCGGACAGCAGGGGCGGCGCCGCCATTGGGCCGCCACTGGGCCGCCTTGGCTGGTTGATTGGGCTTATCTGTCCTCTGTTCATGCCGTTTCTGCCGTGTGGACCAAGATGACGATGTTTTCATCGCCCGACTCCGCGAAACAGTTGCCGGACGCGCGTCGTCTCCCAGATAATAGGGCATGGCCTTGTTGATGATCGCCCAGATGGGCAACCCTGTGCTGCGCGCGGCGGCGCGTCCGGTCGCCGACCCGACCGACCCGGACATCGCGCGGCTCGCCGCCGACATGATTGAGACGATGATGGACGCGCCCGGCGTTGGTCTGGCCGCGCCGCAGGTGGGCGAGTCTCTTCGGATGATCGTCTTCCGCGTTCCGCCCGACCGATCCGGCGGAGAGGCGATCCCGCCCACCGTCCTCATCAACCCGGTGATCGAACCGTTGGACGGCGAGACGGCGTTGGGGCTGGAGGGCTGCCTGTCGATTCCGGTTCTGCGCGGGCTGGTTCCGCGCTTCACCCGCATCCGCTACAGCGGGGTGGGGCTGGACGGCGCGCCGATCAGCCGGGTAGCCGAGGGATTCCACGCCCGAGTCGTGCAGCATGAAACCGATCATCTCGACGGTCATCTCTACATCGACCGCGTCGCCGACACGCGCCACCTCGCCACCGTCGAGGAAAGCCATCACCTCACCGACGCCCTGAAGGGGGCGGGAGACCGCGAATGACCATCGACCAGTTGCGCGACGCGCTTTTGTTGGCGACCCTGCCCAACGTCGCTTTTGATGGCTGGAGCCTTCAGGCCCTGCGCGACGGCGCCGATCAGGCCGGGCTGGACTCCACGGCCCTGCTGCGCGCCTTCCCCGATGGCGTCGCCGACGCGGTCGCCCATTTCAGCGCCTGGACCGACGCCGAAACCCTGGCGCGACTCGACGCCCAGCCGCTCGACGCCCTGAAGGTGCGCGAAAAGATCGCGCTGGCCGTCCGCACCCATTTCGAGGTGCTGGAGCCGCACCGCGAGGCCAAGCGGCGGCAATTGTCCTATCTGGCGATGCCGCAGAATGTCGGGTTGGGCCTGAAGCTGCTCTACGCCACCGTCGATTCGCTGTGGTTCGCGGCGGGGGACACGGCGACCGACTACAACCATTACACCAAGCGGGCGTTGCTGGCCGCCGTGGTCAGCTCCGCCACCTTCTATTGGCTGGACGACCAGTCGGACGACCACGCCGAGACCTGGGCCTTTGTGGACCGCCGTCTGGCCGATGTGATGAGCGTCGGCAAGGCGACGGCCTCGCTGGGCAAGCTGGGCGCGCTGCTGTCGCACCTGCCAAGCCCGGTGCGCTTCGCCCGCCAGATCCGCCAGCGCAGCGGTTCCGCCGGAATCGACGCGACGACGTTGAACCGCACCGAAGCGGTGTGAGGGGAACGGCGGCGTCCCGTTCGGCCTTCATTCCGACGCCGGAGCCGCCTTCGTCTTTTTTGTGTTCTTTCGCTTGGCCGCCGCCGTTTTGGCCGCCGCCGCGCGCAACGCCGCCTCCAGGGCGGGGCGCGCCCAATCCAACAATTCGTCGGGGTCGTCCAGCGCCGAGTCGGGCGGCGGGTAGTAGGAGAGCGTCACCGGCTTGTCGGCCATCGGGCGAAACGGCTCCAACCCCAACGCTTCGTAAGAAGCCCGGTTGCCGTCATCGACCTTGAAATAGAGACTGTCGTCGGCCACCAGCGCGAAGGAAAAGCCGTCGCAGGTGATTCCGTAACCGCCAAACATGCGGCGCGCCCGCAAGTCGCCAAGCCGGGACAACGTCGCGCAGACGTCGGTCACGAACTCGCTTGGCGGGCGGGCGGCCATCAGGCGGGGGTTACTTTTTGCGGAAGGCGTCCAGGGTCACGACTTCGCCGCGCTTCGGCTCGTCGTCGGAATCGCTGGGCTTGGCCTCGTCCTTGCGTTCGGCCACGGTCGGGCGGGTCGGGATCGCCGCGATCTCCGCCGATTCGGCGGGGACCACCGGTTGGAATTGCAGGGCGAAATTCACCGACGGGTCGGCGAAGGTGGTGATCGCGCCGAACGGGATGACCAGACGTTCGTGCACGTTGTTGAAGCTCAGCGTCACCTCGAAATGATCGTCGTGAATCTCCAGTCCGTAATATTGGAACTGAAGAACGATGGTCATTTCGTTGGGGTATTGCGCGGCGAGATAGCTGGGGATGTCGACCCCCGGATAACCGCTGCGGAACGTCACATAGAAATGGTGGTTGCCGGGCAGCCCACGCTCGGCCACTTCGGTCAAGGCTTCGCGAACGACGCCGCGCAACGCGGACTCGACCATCCGGTCGTAACGAAGCTGCTCTTTCGGCATGCTTGGGCTGGTCCCTGACAATCGCGTGAGCGAAACAACGATGATGGTGAAGTGTGGGCCTTCTGTTGCTAGGCGGCCCACGGCCCCACCCTCAGGCGCTAACCATCGGGGATTTAGGTTTAGGCCACCAGCCGCCGTTAGGCAGCGAGGCGAGCCTGAGCAACGTTGTCATTGGCAACTTTGCAAATGGCCCGATAACGGCGGAACCATGCCGAGCGAAAACCATGCCTTTACCACGCGTGTCGATCCTGTTTCGCCCCCAACGACCCCGGCCAATGACACCGGAAGATGGTTGGTGGAGGCGCCGGGTACCGCCCCCGGGTCCACAACGCTTATTCCACAAGGCGTTTATCGCCATAGTCGGCAAGCCGACGATTGGGAATATAGGGGGTCGCGCCCGGCAATGGAAGTGTTTGAGTCGCAACTGGCGCGAATGAGAGGGCTGCGTCGCCTTGCGGCTGGAATTGGCCGGTCATCGCGCGTTAGAGTGCGCGCCATCGAAGCCCCTGGAGTCACCATGCCGATCACGCCCGAGCAGCGCGACGAAATTGATCGCCTGCGCGCCGTCACCGCCACCACCCGCCGCGCCACCGTTCCGGCGCTGGAAGAGATTCTGTACCAGCCGGTCGAGCTGCTCGACCATGGCTTTGTCCGGGTTGTCGATTATATGGGCGACGACGCCGCCGTCGTGCAGGCCGCCCGCGTGTCCTACGGCAAGGGCACCAAGAAGGTCAGCGAAGACGCCGGTCTCATCAAATATCTGATGCGCCACCGCCACTCGACCCCGTTCGAGATGTGCGAGATCAAGTTTCACGTCAAGCTGCCGATCTTCGTCGCCCGCCAGTGGATCCGCCACCGCACGGCCAACGTGAACGAATATTCGGCGCGCTATTCGATCCTGGACCGGGAGTTCTACGTTCCCGCCCCCGACCAGTTGGGCGCGCAGGCCGTCATCAACCGCCAGGGCCGGGGCGACGTGCTGGAAGGCGACGAGGCGGCGGCGGTGCTCAAGCTGCTGCGCGACGATTCCGAACGCGCCTACAGCCATTATGAAGAGCTGCTGAACCAGCGCGAAGACGGCACGGTCATCGACGAGTCCCGCCAGGGGCTGGCGCGGGAATTGGCGCGGATGAACCTGCCGCTGAACTATTACACCCAGTGGTATTGGAAGGTTGACCTTCACAATCTTTTGCATTTCCTGTCGCTGCGCGCCGACAGTCACGCCCAGTATGAGATTCGCGTCTACGCCGACGCGATGCTCGACATCGTCCGCCGCTGGGTTCCGGCGGTCTATGAGTCCTTCACCGAATACCGCCAGGGCGGCGGCCATCTGTCGCGCACCGGGCTGGACGTGGTGAAACGTCTGCTGGCGGGAGAGCCGGTGACGCAGGACAACAGCGGCCTGTCCAAGCGCGAATGGCGCGAGTTGATGGACCAGTTGGGCCGTCCCGAAGCCTAACCACTCACCCGAAACGCCCACACCGAGCAAGGATTGCCGCCATGACGCCCGATCAGGCCGAGGGCTTTCACCGCCAAGGTCTGATCGCGGCGCAGGCGGGCCGCCTGGACGAGGCGCTCGACCTCATCGCCCAAGCCATCACGGCGAACCCCGGCGTCGCCGCCTGGTGGGCGAATTATGGGCTGGTGCTGGAGAGCAAGGGGGACGCGCTGGGCGCCGTGCAGGCCTACGCCGGGGCGTTGAACCTGGATGGCGGTCTGGCGTTGGCCATGGATGGGCTGCTGGCGATGGCGCAGGGCCTGCGCGACGCCAACCGGGCCGATCTGGCGGAGGGTTGCTACCGCCGCGCGCTGGCGCTCGACCCCGCCGCCGTGACGGCGACGGCCAACGCCGGGGTGCTGCTGCGGGCGCAGGGGCGGCGCGACGAGGCGGCGCTTCTCTACCACCGGGCGGCGGCGCTGGAGCCGGACAATTGGATTCACCCCTACAATCTGGGCAACGCGCTGGCCGAACTGGATCGGCTGGGCGCGGCGGAAGCGGCATACCGGGCGGCGCTGGTCCGTGACCCGGCGCGGGCCGAGGCGCTGGCCAACCGCGCCACCCGCGCGTTGGCGCTTCAGGGGCGGTTGGGCGAGGCTCTGGTCGCCGTCGAACGCGCCCTGCGCCTGCACCCCGGCGCCGATTCGCTGCACACGGCGCGGCTCTATCTGATGCAGTTCGATCCGGCCCGCAGCATGGCGCAGATCGCCCAGGCCCACGCCGATTGGGGCGCGCGCTATCCCGACCGTCTCGCGGCCTCGGTCGCGCCCCCGGCGCCGAAGCTGCGCGTCGGCTACGTCTCCCCCGATTTCCGCGCCCACCCGGTCGGCTTTTTCCTGGAGCCGGTGCTGGCGGCCCATGACCGCGACTCGGTCGAGGTGGTGTGCTACGCCAACACCGCCAACCCCGATTGGAAGACGGAGCGCCTGCGGGTGCTGGCCGATGGTTGGGTGTGGACGGCGGGCCTGAGCGACGCGGAGCTGACCGCCCGCATCCGCGCCGACAACATCCACATCTTGGTCGATCTGGCCGGGCACACCTTCGGCAACCGGCTGGGGGTGTTCGCCCAGCGCGCCGCCCCCGTTCAGGCGACCTGGGCGGGCTATGTCGGCACCACCGGCCTTCCGGCGATGGATTACCTGATTTCCGACGGCCGCCAAAGCCCGCCGGGGGCCGACGGCTGGGCGATCGAGGGCATCGTCCGCATGCCCGACGCCTATGTGCCATGGGGACCGCCCGAGGACGCGCCGCCGGTGGCCCCGCCGCCCATGCGGACCAACGGCTTTCCCACCTTCGGCTCGTTGAACGCGCTGCCCAAGCTGAACCCGGCGGTCGCCGCCCTGTGGTCGCGGCTGCTGGCCGCCGTGCCGGACGCCCGGCTGCTGCTGCGCGCGCCCGGCCTGGACGATCCCGAGCAGCGGGCGCGGGCGCTCGCCCTGTTCGCCGACGCCGGGGCCGATCCGGCGCGGATCCTGTTGCGCGGCGGCGCGCCGCACCGGGAGTTTCTGGGCGGTTATAGTGAAATCGACGTGGCGCTCGACCCCTTCCCCTATTCGGGCGGGCTGACGACGCTGGAGGCGCTGTGGATGGGCGTGCCGGTGGTGACGCTGGGGGGCGACCGTTTTTGCGCCCGCCACGCGGTGACGCATCTGACCTCCGCCGGTCTGTCGGCGCTGGCGGTGGACGGCGAGGCCGCTTACGTCGCCATGGCCGCCGCCCTGGTCTCCGACTCCGACGGGCTGGCCGATCTGCGGGCGGGCTTGCGCGACCGGCTGCGCGCCTCCCCGGCGCTGGACGGCGTTCGCTTCACCCGCGCCCTGGAGGCGGCCTTCGCCGCCATGTGGAGCCGCGCGGCGGCGGGGCAGGGGCGGGCCTCCTTCGCGTTGAATTTCGACTGACGAGATCGCTTCTAAGGCGCTTCAGGAACCACGATAGAGGTGGTTTAGCCAAAATTTATTTCTTAAAATTTACGAAAAATTTGATCTGTGGATTTGTTGCGTTATCTGGCGTCTCCTCAAGAAAATCATCTGTTGATGGGGTGACTTCGGAATGACGCGGCTGTCGATCAAAGCGCTGATGACCCTTTTTGCTCTGACTCTTCCTGTGGCGGTTCTGCTCAATATTTTGGCATTTTGGAACGTACGCTTGGCGCGGGATGAGGTTTCTCAGGCGGTGAACGCCCGCTACGAGTCCTATCTTTTGGCTGATGAGTTGCGCCAAAGTTCCGATGACTTGACCCGCCTGGCTCGTACTTACGTCGTGACGGGCGACTCACGGTATGAAGACCAGTATTGGGCGGTTCTGGACATCCGCAACGGCAAGAAGCCCCGCCCGGTGGAGTATCAGCGCATCTACTGGGACTTCGTTGCCGCTGGAACCGCCAAGCCGCGCGCCGACGGCGTGACCGTTCCCTTGCAGGAGTTGATGACCCGCGCGGGCTTCACCGAGGCGGAGTTCGCCAAGCTCAAACAAGCGCAAGCCAATTCCGACGGGCTGGTGAAGACCGAAACCATCGCCATGAACGCCGTCAAGGGGCTGTTTGACGATGGAACCGGCAAGTTCACGCGCAAGGGGCCGCCCGATCTGGAACTGGCGCGCAAACTGATGCATTCGCCGGAATACCACGCCTTCAAGGCCAACATCATGGCCCCGGTGGATGAGTTCTATGTGCTGCTGAACGCGCGCACGACCACCGCCATCGCCCAGGCCGAAGCGCGCGAGGCGGGGGCCACCCAGTTGTTTCTGGGCATGCTGGGGGTTCTCGCGCTGGTCATTCTGGGCGTGCTGTGGACGCTGTTCCGTCGCGTGCTGGCCCCGTTGGGCAGCCTGAAAGACGCGATGAACGCCTTGAGCGAGGGCAAGACCACGGTGACGATTCCGGGTCTGGAGAAAGCCGACGAGATCGGCGCGATGGCGCGGGCGACGCGCACCTTCCAAACCGCGATGGACGAGGCTGTGCATCTGCGGGAAGCCCAGGTGCGAAGCGAACGGACGGCGGCCGACCAGCGCCGCGTCCTGATGAACGGTTTGGCGCAGAGCTTCGAGTCGGAGGTGGCGCAAACCGTGTCGGCGGTCGCCCATTCGTCGGTGGCGATGAAGACGGCGGCGCAAGCGATGTCCGCCATGTCCGAACAGGTGGTGTCGCAATCCTCTCAGGTGGCGTCGGCGTCGCAGGACGCGGCGTCGAACGTGGAAACGGTGGCCGCCGCCGCCGACGAACTGGCTCAATCGGTGGCCGAGATCGACCGTCAGGTGTCGGAATCGACCCAGATCGCCCGCAGCGCGGTGGAGGAGGCGGCCAACACCGACGTCATCATGAAGGCGCTGGCCGAATCGGCCTCGCGCATCGGGCAGGTGATCGCGCTCATCAACAACATCGCCAGCCAGACCAACCTGTTGGCGCTGAACGCCACCATCGAGGCGGCGCGGGCGGGGGAGGCGGGCAAGGGCTTCGCCGTCGTCGCCAACGAGGTGAAGAGCTTGGCGAACCAGACGGCCAAGGCCACCGAGGACATCGGGGCGCAGGTGTCGGCGGTGCAGACCGAAAGCGCGCGGGCCGATCAGGCGATTCGCCAGATGGTCACGGTGATCGGACGGATCGACGAGATTTCCGGCTCCATCGCCGCCGCTGTCCGCCAGCAGGGGCAGGCCACCAGCCGGATCGCCGGGAATGTCGAACGCGCGGCGCGCGGCACGGCGGCGATGTCGGCGGCCATCGGCAACGTGACCGCCGCCGCCCAGGAGGCCGGGGCGACGACGCAAACCGTGCTGGACACCGCCAACCGGCTGTCGGGCGAATCCAGCGCCTTGCAAACCGCCATGGGGCGTTTCCTGGGGCAGATCCGCAACGCATGAGCTGATGGGCCGGGGGCGTCGCCTTGCGGCGCCCCCCTTCTCCCCCTCGGGGGGCTGGATGCACACATCTTCGGTTTAGGCAACTCATTGGAAGAAAAAGAACTTTTCTCCGTCATTCCCGCGAAGGCGGGAATCCAGACTTACCCATAGGGTTCGTCTGGCAAACTCTGGATCCCCGCCTGCGCGGGGATGACGGAAAATTCGTTTATTTCAATTATTAGTTGCAGAAAGAAAAAGATGTGTGAATACTGTAGCCCTCGGGGGGCTGGCTGGCGTGGCTCAGCCGATCAACAGGCTGTCGTCGCTGATTTCTTCGCCGCCGCGCTGCTTGGCGAACAGGGCCAGCAGATGCGGCACGTCCAGACCGGCGCGGGTGGTTCCCGCCACGTCCAGAACGACGCGCCCCTCGTGCAGCATCAGCGTGCGGTCGCCGTAATCCAGCGCCTGGCGCATCGAATGCGTGACCATCAGCGTGGTCAGCCGGTTTTCCCGCACGATGCGCCGGGTCAGGTCCAGGACGAAATCGGCGGTGGCGGGGTCGAGCGCCGCCGTGTGCTCGTCCAGCAGCAGGATTTTTGATCCGGCCAGCGTCGCCATCAACAGGCTGACCGCCTGCCGTTGCCCGCCCGACAGCAGGCCCATGCGGTCGTGCAGGCGGT
The DNA here is from genome assembly GCF_057809575.1 of Azospirillum sp. FG154. NCBI lineage: Bacteria > Pseudomonadati > Pseudomonadota > Alphaproteobacteria > Rhodospirillales > Azospirillaceae > Azospirillum > Azospirillum sp. FG154. The sequence continues at coordinate 52,824 of NZ_JBMDKF010000020.1, forward strand.
TTTCCAGGCCAAGCCCCAACGCGGCGATGCGGTCGCGAAAGCCGCCGCGCCGCTCCGACGCCAAAGCCAGCGCCAAACCGCGACGACGACCGCGCGCGGCGGCCAGCGCCATGTTCTCCTCAATGGTCAGGGTGGCGCAGCTTCCCGCCAGCGGATCCTGAAAGACGCGGGCGACCAGCCCCGCCCGTTTGGGCGTGTCCCAGCGGGTGACGTCGCGCTCGTCGATGACGATGCGGCCCTGTTCGGCCAGCACGTCGCCCGCCAGCGCGCCGAGAAAGGTTGATTTTCCCGCCCCGTTGGATCCGATGACGGTGACGAACTGCCCCTCGGGAATCGTCAGGCCGATTCCGCGCAGCGCGTGCTTTTCCAGCGGCGTGCCGCGCCCGAAGGTGACGTGGATGTCCTTGACGACGATCATCGGGCGGCCCTCGCGCTGCGGGATTTGCCCTTCAAGCGGGGCAGGATCAAGGCGACCGCGACCAGCAGGGCGGTGACGAGGTTGAGGTCGGAGGCTTGCAGGCCGATGACGTCCGCCGTCAGCGCCAGTTGCACCGCCAGCCGGTAGAGGATCGACCCGGCGACGCAGCCGACCAGCGTCAGCAGCAGCGCGCGGGCGGGCAGCACCGTTTCGCCGACGATGACGGCGGCCAAGCCGACCACGATGGTGCCGATGCCGGTGGTGACGTCGGCGAAGCCGTTGGTTTGGGCGAACAGCGCCCCCGCCAGCCCGCACAGGCCGTTGGACAGCGCGATGCCGCTGTAGATGTGGGCGTCGGTGTTGACGCCCTGGGCGCGCGCCATCCGGGCGTTGACGCCGGTGGCGCGCATCGCCAAGCCGAACTCGCTGGACAGGAACCGCGCCAACAGCAGCACGACCACCCCGACGATGACCAGCACCACCAACGGGCGCACGATGTGATCGGGCAGGCCCAGCCCATAGAAGGGCGTCAGAACCGTGTCCTGCATCAGCAGCGCCACGTTGGGCCGCCCCATCACCCGCAGATTGACCGAGAACAGGGCGATCATCGTCAAAATGCTGGCCAGCAGATGCAGGATCTTGAAGCGCACGTTCAACAGCGCCGTGACCAGCCCCGCCGCCGCCCCGGCCAGCCCGGCGGCCAGACTGGCCAGCCACGGGTTGACCCCGGAAATCAACAGCACGGCGCAGACGGCGGCCCCCAGCGGGAAGCTGCCGTCAACGGTCAGGTCGGGAAAATCCAGGATGCGAAAGGACAAAAAGACGCCAACGGCGACCAGCGCGTAGACAAGGCCGATCTCGATGGCGCCGAACAGGGCGATGTCGCTCATGGGGAACCGCTTTCGCTGGGGGGGCGCGGCCCCCCCTCCCTACCCCTCCCCCGCTGGACGCGGGAGAGGGGACAATGAAAAACCCTTACTGCCCAACCACCTTGGTCGCGCGCTTCAGCACCGCGTCCGGGATGGTCACGCCCATCGCCGCCGCCGATTTCGGGTTGACGAACAGGTCGGTTCCCTTGGCCAGGGCGACCGCGACGTCGCCGGGCTTCTCGCCCTTCAACACGCGGGCGACGACCGCGCCGGTCTGCTTGCCGACCTGGAAATAATCAAAGCCGACGGTGGCGACGGCCCCGCGCGTCACGCTGTCGGTGTCGGCGGAGAAGATCGGCAGTTTGGCCTGCTGGCCAACCGAAATCACGCTTTCCAGCGCCGACACCACGGTGTTGTCGGTCGGGACATAGACCGCGTCGGCCTTGCCGACCAGGCTGCGGATCGCCGGTTGGGCGTCCGCCGATTTGGGGACCGAGGCCTCGACCACCGACAGGCCGGCCTTGGCGGCCTCGTCCTTCAGGAGCTTGACCAGAACGACGGAGTTCGGTTCGCCGGGGTTGTAGAGCACGCCCAGACGCTTGGCGTTCGGCAGAATTTCACGGATCAGGGCGACATGCTCGGCCACCGGGGCCATGTCCGACAGGCCGGTGACGTTCGCGCCGGGCTTGTCCATGCTCTTCACCAACTGCGCGCTGACCGGATCGGTCACGGCGGTGAACACCACCGGGATGTCGCGGGTCGCCGCCGCCACCGCCTGGGCCGACGGGGTGGAGATCGGCACGATGACGTCGGGCTTCGATCCGGCGAACTGGCGGGCGATCTGCGCCGCCGTGGCCGGGTTGCCCTGGGCGCTCTGATACTCGACCTTCAGGTTCTGGCCGCTGGTCCAGCCCGCCTCCTTCAGCGCTTCCACCACGCCGTCGCGCGTGGCGTCCAGCGCGGGGTGCTGGACGATGGCGGTGATCGCCACGGTCTTGGTCTGGGCCAGGGCGGCGCCGGACAGGGCGACCGGGGTCGCGAAAGCGGCCAAGGCGACCGCAGCGCACAGCAGACGGGGGGCCAACAGGCGGGAGAAGGTCATGATCGCGTCGTCTCCGAAACGGTGAACCCATCCCCTAGACCGGGATGACCGGCCTCGTCAACTCGGCGGCGGGTCGCGCAATGCAGAAACGCGGGCGGAGACGGGGCGGCGGGGTGCGCGCGGTCGGAAAAGAGCCTATATTGTCGGCGACACGGAAGGATGCCCCATGATCGCCACCACCGCGCGGCCCCCCTCGAAACTCGCCGCGTCCTTGCGCGGGTTGATCGGCTGTTGTCCCAACTGCGGGCGGGGCCGGTTGCTGCGCAACTATTTGAAGCCGGTTGACCGCTGTTCGGTCTGCGGCGAATCCTTTGGCCATCTGCGCGCCGACGACGCGCCGCCCTGGATGACGATCCTGATCGTCGGCCACATCGTCATTCCGGCGCTGCTGGCGGTGGAGCAGAGCTATGAGCCGCCGACCTGGGTCCATATGGCGGTCTGGCCGCTGCTGTCCCTGCTGCTGACGCTGGCGCTGCTGCCGCGCTGCAAGGGATTCATCCTTGGCCTGCTGTGGAGCACCGGCGCGCCGGGGTCGGAGCGGGGGTAGGGCGCGCGCGCGGCTTGCCCCCTCCCTAACCCTCCCCCGCTTGGCAGCGGGAGAGGGAACTCCGCTGACCTTCATCGGCTGACCGTCAACAAGGCTCCTACCCCCTCTCCCGCAACGCGGGGGAGGGATGGGGAGGGGGCCGTTCGCCGCCGCCTTACTGAACCACAATCCTCGGCGCGGCGCGTCCGCCGCCGCTGATCTTGTCCCACAGCCGGGTCGCAATCTGGCGGTAGACCTTGGCGTGTTCCGAATCGGGCTGCGACACGACGATGGGTTGCCCCTGGTCGGACGTCTCGCGGATCGACAGATGCAGCGGGATTTCGCCCAGGAACTCCATGCCCAGATCGTCGGCCTCCTTGCGGGCGCCGCCGTGGCTGAAGATGTCGGTGCGGTGGCCGCAGTTGGGGCAGCAGAAATAGCTCATATTCTCAATGATGCCCAACACCGGGACATCGACGCGGCGGAACATGTTCAAGCCCTTGCGGGCGTCGAGCAGGGCGATGTCCTGCGGGGTGGAGACGATCACCGCGCCCGCCAGCGGCACCTGTTGGGCCATGGTCAATTGCGCGTCGCCGGTGCCGGGCGGCATGTCCACCACCAGCACGTCCAGATCGCCCCAATTGACGTCGCGCAGCATCTGCTGAAGCGCGCTCATCACCATCGGGCCGCGCCAGATCATCGGGGTGTCTTCGGCGACCAGGAAGCCCATCGACATCACCTTGACGCCGAAATTCTCCATCGGCTCCAGCCGTTTGCCGTCGGGGCTGTTGGGGCGACCGGCGATTCCCATCATGCGCGGCATCGACGGGCCGTAAATGTCGGCGTCGAGCAGCCCGACCTTGCGCCCGTTGGCGGCCAACGCCAGCGCCAGATTGGCCGAGGTGGTCGATTTGCCGACGCCGCCCTTGCCCGACGCGACGGCGACGATGAATTTGACGCCGGGAACCAGCGGCTTCTGTTCGGCGGGAGCGTGGGCGTGTCCATGCCCACCATGACCATGCCCGCCCTTCGGCGCTGGCGCGGCGGCTTGCGGGGCCGCGCGGTGGGCGGTCAGCACGGCGGTGACGGACAGCACGCCGGGCAGCGCCTCAACCGCTTTTTCGGCGGCGTGGCGCACCGGCTCGGCCTGCGCGCCGCGCTTGGGATCGACCTCGATGGAGAAGGCGACATGCCCGTCGCGGACCACCAGACCCGACAACATGCCCAAGCTGACGATGTCGCCGCCCCGGTCCGGGTCGGTGATGGACTTCAGCGCCGCCAGAACTTGCGCTTCGCCGATCTGCGCCATGGTTGAAAACTCCGCTGCGTTCCCGATATTTGGCAGACATCCGACTGTGGACGTGCTCTTCGAGGGGAGCGGCACTATAGGACCGTCGGACAGGAATGGTAAAGAGATCGGCGGACGCCGAGCTTTCCGCAGCGAGAGCGCCACAAAAGGGGAATGACGCGTATGCCGTGGAACAATCAGGGCGGGGGTGGTCAAGGTGGAGGCGGCCAGGGCGGCGGCGGCGGGGGCGGTGGCCCCTGGGGCGCGCCTCCGGGCAACAACGGCCCGAACACGCCATGGGGTCGGCCTTCGGGCGGCGGGGGCGGCGGCGGTGGGCCGCAGCCGCCCGACCTTGAGGATCTGCTGCGCCGTGGGCAGGAACGCCTGCGCCGCGTCATGCCCGGCGGTTTCGGCACCGGGCGCGGCGTCGGCGTCGGCGTCGGCATTCTGGCCCTGATCTGGCTGGCCAGCGGCATCTACCGCGTCGAGGCGGACGAGCAAGGCGTGGTCATGCGCTTTGGCCAATGGGTGCGCACGGAACAGCCGGGCCTGAGCTATCGCCTGCCGTCGCCCATCGAATCCGTGCTGCTGCCCAAGGTGACGCGGGTCAACCGGATTGAAATCGGCTATCGGTCGGCGGGCGACGGGCGGCGGGCTGACCGCGACGTTCCCGACGAATCGCTGATGCTGACCGGCGACGAGAACATCATCGACATTGATTTCACGGTGTTCTGGGTCATCAAGGACGCCGGAAACTTCCTGTTCAAGATCCGCGAGCCGGAAGTGACGGTGAAGAAGGCCGCCGAAAGCGCGATGCGTGAGGTGATTGGCCGCACCGAGCTGCAACCGGCGTTGACCGAGGCCCGGCAGCAGATCGAAAACTCCACCCGCAAGCTGCTCCAGACCATGCTGGACGAGTATCAGTCCGGCATTGAAATCACCCAGGTGCAGTTGCAGAAGTCCGATCCGCCCGCTCCGGTGATCGACGCCTTCAACGACGTGCAGCGCGCCCGCGCCGACCGCGAACGCGCCCGCAACGAGGCGGAGGCCTACCGCAACGACATCATCCCCCGCGCGCGCGGCGAGGTGGAGCGCCTGGTGCAGGAGGCCTCGGCCTACCGCGAGCAGGTGGTCAGTCTGGCCCAGGGCGACGCCGAACGCTTCCGCAAGGTCTATGAGGCCTACGCGCTGGCCAAGGACGTCACCGCCAAGCGCATGTATCTGGAAACGATGGAGGAGATTCTGCGCGGTCGGAACAAGATCATCGTCGATGGATCGGCGCAGGGGGTGATTCCCTATTTGCCGCTGAATCAACTGTCGCCGCACGTCGCGCCCACGCCGCGCCCGGTCACGCAGCCCAACAGCATGCCGTCCAACAGCGCCGGGCCGCAGGCCCAGCCCCAGCAACCGACCAATCGGTGAGGAGGAACGCATCATGAGCCGCACTCTCGCCGCCATCGGTTTTGGCGTCGCCGTTTTGGGCGTCGTCGGATCCGCCTCGGTCTTCACCGTCAACGAGGCGCAACAGGCGCTGGTTCTCCAGTTCGGCGAACCGCGCCGCGTCGTCCGCGAACCCGGCCTGAAATTCAAGGTGCCCTTCATTCAGGAGGTGCGCATCCTCGACCGCCGCGTGTTGGATCTCGATCCGCCGGTGGAGCAGGTGATTCTGGCCGACCAGAAGCGCCTGGACGTTGACGCCTTCGCCCGTTACCGCATCCATGACCCGCTGCGCTTCTACCAGACGGCGGGGACGGAGGCGGTGGCGGAAACCCGCATGAACGCCACGGTCAATTCGGCGCTGCGCCGCGTGTTGGGCAACGTCACGGTTCTGGCCGTGCTGTCCGAAGAGCGGACGAAGATCATGACCGACATCAAAAATCAGGTGAACGCGGAGGCGCAGCGGTTCGGCATCGAAATCGTCGACGTCCGCATTCGCCGCGCCGACCTGCCGCAGGAAACCAGCCAGTCGATCTTCGCCCGCATGCGGTCGGAGCGCGAGCGCGAGGCGTCGGAAGCCCGCGCCCAGGGCCAGGAGCAGGCGCAGCAGATTCGCGCGCGGGCTGAGCGCGAACGCACGGTCATGGTCGCCGAGGCGCAGCGCGACGCGCAGATCCTGCGCGGCGAAGGCGACAACACCGCCTTGAAGCTGATCGCGGAAGTCACCTCAAAGGATCCCGAATTCTATGGGTTCTATCGTTCGCTGGAAGCCTACCGGAAGGCGCTGAACAAGGACGACACCACCATGGTGCTGTCGCCCAACAGCGAATTCTTCCGTTATTTCGGCAAGCCGACGCCGTAACCATTCCCCCTCCCTAACCCTCCCCCGCTTGGCAGCGGGAGAGGGGACTGCCGCTGAACGCCGACAAGACGCCTCCCCCCTCTCCCGCTGACAAGCGGGGGAGGGATGGGGAGGGGGATCGGTTGAGGGGCCTTGGATGGGGAGGAGGATCGGCGTCCGTGAGTTCTCTGGACCATCCCGCCTTGTTGCGGCCATACTGCTGGCCCAACTGTGGGGCGGCCATCCACCTGTAAAGCATTGGCCGGACGTCTGGCAGGGAGAGCAAAGTTGATTCGCACACCCAACACCGAACCCGCCATGGCGGTTGCGGCGGCCCCCAAAGGCGCGCACCGCATGTCAGGCCGCAGCCGGGGCCGGAGGGCGGGCGTCTATCCCGTGATCGCGGCTCTCCTGTTGGCGCTGACCAGCATGGTCGGCAGCCCGTCCCCAAGCGCGGCGCAGACCACGACGGGGCCGTCGCGCGCGTCCAACGGCAGCTTCGCCGATCTGGCGGAAAAGCTGCTTCCGGCGGTCGTCAACATCTCGACCAGCCAGGCCGCGCCTCAGCGCGCGCCGGGGCAGCGCCCGGAAGTGCCGCAATTCCCGCCCGGCTCGCCGTTCGAGGATTTCTTCCGCGACTTCTTCGACCGTCAGCAGCAGCAGGACCAGCCGCAGCGCAAGGCGACCTCGCTTGGTTCGGGCTTCATCATCGACGCCAAGAACGGCTATGTGGTGACGAACAACCACGTCGTGCAGGACGCCGACGAGATCACCGTCATCCTTCAGGACGACACCAACATCAAGGCGGAGCTGGTCGGCAAGGACAGCAAGACCGACGTCGCCCTGCTGAAGATCAAGACCAGCCACCCGTTGGTGGCGGTTCCCTTTGGCGACAGCGACGTCATGCGCGTGGGCGATTGGGTGCTGGCCATCGGCAACCCGTTCGGTCTGGGCGGGTCGGTGACGGCGGGCATCATCTCCGCCCGGCAGCGCAACATCGACGCCGGTCCGTATGACGACTTTCTGCAAACCGACGCGTCGATCAACCGGGGCAACTCCGGCGGCCCGATGTTCAACCTGAACGGCGAGGTCATCGGCATCAACACGGCGATCTTTTCGCCGTCGGGCGGTTCGGTCGGCATCGGCTTCGCCATCCCGGCCAACCTCGCCAAGCAGGTCGTCGCTCAGCTCAAGGAATATGGCAAGACCAAGCGCGGCTGGCTGGGCGTGCGCATCCAGGCGGTGACGCCGGAAATCGCCGAAAGCCTGGGGCTGCCCGCGCACAAGGGCGCGCTGGTCGCCTCGCTGACGCCGGACGGCCCGGCGGCCAAGGCGGGCATCCAAGCGGGCGACATCGTCACCAAGTTTGACGGCAAGGAGATCGGCGAGATGCGCCGCCTGCCGCGCGTCGTCGCCGAAACCGCCATCGACAAGGCGGTTCCGGTCGAAATCTGGCGCAAGGGCAAATCCCAGACGCTTCAGGTGAAGGTCGGCGAGCTGGAAGCGGCGGAAGAGCAAGGCTTGCTCGCCGCTGGACCGGAAGACAAGGGCGGCAAGGACAAGGCTCCGGCCCAGAAGCCAATCGAATCGCTGGGTCTGAAATTCACCGCGATCACGCCGGACCTGCGCCAGCAGTACGAGATCAAGCCCGACCTGAAGGGCGTGGTCGTCACCGACGTGCAGGCCAATTCGGCGGCGGCGGAAAAGGGCCTGAAGGCGGGCGACGTCATCATCGAAGTCGGTCAGGAAGAGGTCGGCAAACCCGAGGACGTGACCGCCAAGGTCCAGAAGGCCAAGGGGCAGAACAAAAAATCCATCCTGCTGCTGGTGGACCGCAAGGGCGACCTGCGTTTTGTGGCGCTTCCGCTGAGCTGAGCTTGGCTGGAGGTCGTAAGAAAGGGCGCTGACGGGAAACCGCCAGCGCCCTTTTTCGTGTCTGCGAGGACGCAAGAGAGAGCTGTAAGCTTTTCCTTACAGATACCCGGCGCGGCGCCGACCCGACGCCTTTTCCCACGCCCATTCGACGATCACGCTCATCAGCCGTTCCAGCGACGGACGGACCTGCGCGGTCAGGTCGGGGCGGAAGCGGTAGGGCGGATCCTCGTCCATGTAGGTGGCTTGGGTCAGCTCCAACTGGATGGCGTGGATGTTTTCGGCGGGGGCGCCGTAGGTCCGGGTGATGTAACCGCCCTTGAAACGACCGTTCAGCGTGGCGGAGTAGCGCTCCGACGCGCTCAGCACATTCATCAGGCGGCCGACCAGCGGCGGGGCGGCGGTCTGGCCGTCGGCGGTGCCCAGGCTGAAGTCGGGCAGGGCGCCGTCGAAGAATCGCGGCACTTGGCGGCGCACCGAATGGGCGTCGAACAGCACGGCGACGCCGAAGCGTTCCTTCAGGCTGCGCAATTCGGCTTGGAGCTGTTCGTGGTAAGGGCGCCAGTAAGCGCCGATTCGCCGTTCGATCTCGGCGGCGTCCGGCTCCTGGCCGGGCTTGTAGACGGGGGCGTTCTCGAAGGTGGTCAGCGGGCAGATTTCGGTGTTGCTGGCGCCGGGATACAGCGGCTTGCCGGTCGGGTCGCGGTTCACGTCCACCACATAGCGCGAACAGAGCGGCGTCATGAAACCGATGCCCAACGCCGGGGCGAAGTGATACAGGCGGTCCAGATGACGGTCGACGTCGGGTTGCGCCAGCCCCTCCTCCGTCAGAGTGGCCGCAATGTCCGGGGGGATCATCGTCCCGACATGCGGAATGCTCAGCAACACCGGGGTTTCACCCGGCTGGAAGCGAAAGGATTCCATGGCTCGTCTCATGACCGGAAGGGTGGCGCGCAACCGTGTCCGGTGCAGCGCAACATTGAGCCGACTATGGTCCGTTGGATCATCGTGCGTCAAACATATTGCGGTTCCGCAAAATCCAGCCGTCGCGCTGTGAAATGCGCCGACGCCGGGTTCGGCCATACGGCGGCGCTTTGCGGAGCTTTTTTGCGCGTTGACCAGATCGGCGGCTTCCCGGACACTCTGGCCTCAAGCAGCGACGGCTCGCCGAACGGGCCGCGCCGCCCCATCGGTCCTTGTGTGTTTGGACCGCGCCGGGGCGTCAGACGCAACCGGGAGAGACGCGATCATGATGATGACACGCCGTCAGGCTTTGTTGCCGCTTGCCTTGGCTCCGGTCGCCGGTTGGGCGGTCTGGGCGACGGGGGCGGTGGACGCGCCGTCGCACGCCAGCGGGCCGTTTCATTTGCCGCTGGATGACTCGACGGCGCTGTGGCGCGATCTCGTCCAAGTCCGATTGGGGGGACCGACCGGGGATCCGCAATTTCCCGCGCGCGTGGCCGCGCTGAACGGCCAACCGATCGCCGTGCGGGGGTTCATGGTGCCGCTGACCGATGGGGCGGCGCACAACCGCTTCATCCTGTCGGCCAACCCGGTGAGTTGCCCAGCCTGCCAAAACCCCAGCCCGGCCAGCATGCTGCACGTCCACACGCAAGGCCCGCTGAACGAAACGCAGGAGCCGATCCTGTTGACCGGCACCCTGCGCCTGCGCCCGCATGAGGGGCTGTTTTATCGGCTGGAGCGGGCCGAAGCGCGCTGGGCCTGACCCCGCTTCGTCGCCTCTCGACTTGGCTGTGACGGCGGGATCAATCGAACAACAGGGCGTGACGGTTGGATTCCAACGGCTCTGGTCCGGCGATGGAGGCCACCAACTCGCCCCGGCTGACGAAACGCAGGTTGTTGCGCGCCATGACGATGCCGCCGCCCGGCGCGCGCAACGGCGTGCGGGCCTGATCGGGATCGGCGGCGGTGGGATCGACGATGTCGGCGATCAAATCGCCCGCCGCCACCTGGTCGCCGACGGCGCGGTGAAAGGCGATGACGCCCGACACGGGCGACACCACGCGGGCCAAGCCGGTCAGCGGCGTGGCGGCGCACAGCAGCGGCGGCAGGTCGGGCGGGGTTCCGGCGACGATGCCCCGGCGGATCAGCGCGCCGATGATCGCCTGGGCGTCGGCGTCGGCCTGGGCGTCGGTGACGTCGGCCTTGCCGCGCAACTCGATGGTGGTGGCGACGCAGGCCGCCGGGATCGGCCCGTCGGCGGCGAAACGCTCGGCCAACGTCCACCAGGGCACCGAACAGGCCTCGTCGAACGGCTTGCCGCCCGCGTCGGGGGACAGCAGCACCGCTTTGGCCCCCAGCAGGGCGGTCAAATCAGCCAGTTCCGGCCACAGGGCGTCGCCCGCGTAAAGATGGGGGACCGATTCTTGATCGCAATGCAGATCCAGAACCATGTCGGCGTCGAACGCCATGCCCATCAGCGTGTGGCGCAGGGCGGCGACCTCGCTGTCGGGCGGCGGCAGCGCGTCAAAGGCGGCGCGCAGAGCCGCGCGCACCGTCTGGACGTTGGCCTGCGGGTCGGGGCCGATCTTGCCGACCAGCCGTTCGGCGGCGCCCTCGATCAGATCGGGAAAGATGCGGTTGAAGTTCCCCGATCCGTCCAGGGCGTAACGCCCGACATGAACGCCTTCGACGATTTGGCCGATGCCGGTCGGGTTGCACATGGGCACGACGATGATCTCGCCCAACACGGCGGCGCCGCGCAGGCGGCGAATCAGGTGATGGGCGACCAGCAGGCCGGGCGTTTCATCGGCGTGCAACGCCGCCTGGATGTAGACCTTCGGGCGCGCGCCGGGCGTGCCGAAGCGGTGGACCGTCAGCGACCGGCGCGTGCCGAGTCGGTCGGTGAGCAGAGGCGCCTCCTCGACGCGGTGGTGCGAAGGGGGAAGGCTCACGATGCTGTATCCTCGTCATGGATGGCGCGCGGCGGCGCGGAGACCGGGGGAGTGTGCCACAACCGGCGTTTTCGGGAACCTCAAAGCGTGCATGGGGAGATGCGGTGAGCGTTGTTGCGGACGGTGAGGCGGGCTTGCGGGCGGGGGTGGCGGCGGCGGCGCTGGTCATGGCGCTGGCGTTGTATGGCGCGTTCAGTGCGCCCGCGCCGCCCGTCGTTCGACTGACCGAGGCGGCCATCGGCGGCCTGTTGTTGTTGGCCGTCGGCTGGCGCGCGCCGCTGTTCGCGGTGACGGGCCACGCCCTGCGTCGGACCGACCTTCCAGCCTGGGAGGCGCTGGCGATTCCGGCGCTGGCTTGGCTGTTGTGGGCGCCGCTGCTGCGCGGGGCGGCTTTGGGTTGGGAGAGCGCCGACATTCTGCGCGACGTGGCGCCGCTGCTTTATCTGTTCCTGCCCGTTTTGCTGGTTCCAGCCCTGCGGCGCGGCGGGGCGTGGGCGGAGCGCCTGTTGGGCGGCGGGCTGATTCTGGCCGGGCTGCTGTTCACCCTGCGCTGGTGGAAAGAGGTTCAGTGGGGATTCGGCGCGGTTGGCTTGCGGGCGATGACTGACGGCGGGGCCTATTTTCTCAACGCGCCGTCGGTGCTGTTCGCGGCGGTCGCCCTGCCGGCGTTGGCGTTGGGGTTGGCGGCGCGCGGCGGGATGGGGCGGTGGGTTTTGGCCCTGGCGTGCGCGCTGGCCGGGGGCTTTTGTCTGGCGGCGTTGGCGGGGGCGGTGCATCGCAGCGCGTTGGGGTTGGCGCTGCTGTCGGGCGTGGCGGTGGCGGCGTGGTGGGCGCGGCGGGCGCCGTGGTTGATCCTGCTGATTTTGGCTGGGCTGACGCTGGCCGGTGGGCTGGCGGGCGAGTCGCTGTTCGGGGCCTGGGGGCAGGCGGCGGAAAAGACCCGCCTGACCGGCGTCAACGCCCGTTGGGACGAGGCGGCGGCGGTGTTTCGGCATATGGCGCAATCGCCCTGGTCGCTGCTGTTCGGCGATGGTTGGGGGGCGCGGCTGGAAAATCCGGCGGTCGGCGGCTGGCGGGTGTCTTACACCCACACGTTGGCGACCTACGCGCTGGTCAAGGGCGGCCTTTTGGGGGCGCTGGCGTTGGCGGCCTATCTCGGCGGTCTGGCGCCCGCGTTGTTGCGGTTGTTGCGCGTGGATCCGCCGCTGGGATGGGCGCTGTTGCCGCCGCTGTTGATGGCGCTGGGAGTCCACACCAGCTTCAAATACCTCGACACCGGGTTGTTGCTGACGTTGGCTTTGTTGTCCGACGAGAAAAGGAAAGGGTTGTCGGACCCTTGAGGGTTGTGCATGCTTATGCGTGCAATTCTCGCGATGGTGCGTCGTCTTGGAAGGTTCTCCGTCAATCCTTTTCGTCAACAGGGTGTTTCCGCCGGATCGCGGCGCGACCGGACGCTGTCTGGCGGATCTGACGGCGCGGTTGGCGGCGCGCGGCTGGCAAGTCAGCGTGGTGGCCGATGGGGCTGGCGGGGAGGATGAGGCGCGGCGGTCCGGCGTCGCCCTGTGGCGCACCGGGCGGGCGATCCCGTCGGGCGACCGGCCCGACGCGCGGGGCTATCTCGATTCGTTGCTCCGTCTGACATGGCGGGCCTTGCGGTTGCCACGCCATGACGTGGTGGTGACGATGACCGACCCGCCGCTGTTGGGCCGGGTGGGGCCGTTGCTGGCCGCGCGGCATGGCGCGGCGGCGATCCATTGGAGCCAAGATGTGTTTCCGGCCCTGCTGCCGGTGCTTGGGGCGCGGCTGCCGCCGCCGTTGTTTCAGGCGCTGGATCGGTCGATGGCGCGGGCGCTGGGGCGGCACGACGCGGTGCTGGCGATTGGCCGGTGCATGGCCCGCCGTTTGATTGACTCCGGAATTCCCGAGAACCGCGTCATTCTCTGCCCCAACTGGCCCGATCCGCTCATCCGCCCGGTCCCCCGCGCGGCCAATGGCTGGCGCGCCGAACAGGGGGTGGAGGGGCGCTTCGTCGTCGCCTATTCCGGCACGCTGGGGTTGGCCCACCCGATGGATGGGGTGTTGGACGCGGCGGCGCGGTTGCAGGCCAGCGATCCAGCCATTCTGTTCCTGGTGATTGGCGAGGGGCGGGGGCGCGGCGCCGTGGCCGAGGCGATTCGGCGGCGTGGCCTGACCAACGTCCGGCTGGCGCCCTGGCAACCGGCGGAGCGGCTGGCCGAAAGCCTGTCCGCCGCCGATCTGCATCTGACGGTGATGAACAACGCGGCGGTTGGGCTGATGGCGCCGTCCAAGCTGCTCGGCGGGCTGGCGGCGGGGCGGCCCGGCTTGTTTCTGGGACCGGAGGGCAGCGAGGCCGCCCATCACATCCGGGATTGGGGTTGCGGAGCGGTGTTGGATCCGCAGGACGGGCAGGGACTTGCGGAGCGGATTCGCGGTTACGCCGCCGATCCGGAGCGCTGCGCGCGGGAAGGGGCTGCGGCCCTGCGCTCGGTCGCGGGCTGGAGCGCCGACGACGCGGCCACACGGATTGACGCGGTGGCGCGGGAGTTGGCGGCGCGCCGATCCTTCGGAAACGGGGCGCTGACGCGCTGGCCGTCGCTTGCGTCGGTTGGTCGGTCGTCGCGGCGGCGGGTGGCGTCCGATGCCTGATGGGGCGATGGTGACGCGCCCGTCGGCGGCGCGGGACCGCTCCGGTTTCCGGGGCTTGGCGGAGACGGCGCTGGCGGGGTGGCGGGCGCTGCTGGGGGCGGCGTTGGCGGCGGTCGCGCTGGCGGTGGCGGTCTTGTGGCTGGTGCCGCCCGAACACACGGCGGTCATGATCGTCGGGCCGACGGCGCGGGTCGGGTCGGCGGCGATGGGCGCGCGCGTGCCGGTGATGGCCGGGCGCGAAACGCCTTTGGGCGCGGCGGAGCCGGGGGCCGGGGACGAATCGCTGTCGGATTACGCCCGTTATCTGGAACTGTTCGGCGGCGGCGCGGTGGCCGACCGGCTGGCCGCTGATCCGGTCGTTCTGCGCGCTCTGTTCGCCGGGCGCTGGGACGCCGAGGCTGGCGGCTGGCGTCCGCCGCCGGGGGTGACGCCGACGATCAAGCGGTGGCTGCTGGCGCTGGTCGGTCGGCGGGATTGGGTGGAGCCGGACGCTGAACGGGTGGCGCGCACGCTGCGCGAACGGCTGGTCATCGACATGGTGCGCAGCGGGCCGATGCGCCGGATCAGCCTGCGCCACCGCGACCGGGCGACGGCTCTGGATCTGTTGGGGCGGATCGCGGCGGCCACCGACGCGCATCTGCGGGCCGAGGCGTCGCGGCGCAGCGTCGCCCAGATCGCCCACATCAAGGCGCGTCTGGCCAGCGTCACGGTGACGGAGCACCGCCGGGCTTTGAGCGACCTGCTGTCCGATCAAGAGCGGGTGGCGATGATGATCGAGGTCGATTTGCCCTTCGCAGCCGACGTGATCCAGGCACCGACCGCCTCGGCCTTGCCCGATTGGCCAAACCCGGCGCTCGTCACGCCGTTGGCCGGGTTGGTCGGGCTGCTGGCCGGGGCCTTCGCCCTGTCGGTGCGCGCGGCATGGCGGGAGGGCGGGGCGTGATTCCGGTGTCGGTCATCGTCATGACAAAGAACGAGGCGGTCAATCTGCCGCGCTGTCTGGCCGGTTTGGACCGCTTTGCCGAATGTTTCGTGGTGGACAGCGGCAGCGCCGACGGCACCCCGGAGCTGGCCCAGACTCTGGGCGCGCGGGTCGTGCCCTTTGTCTGGAACGGGCGTTACCCGAAAAAGAAGCAATGGTGCCTGGACCATCTGCCCTTCACCCAGGATTGGGCGCTGTTCATCGACGCCGACGAACGGCCCACCGCCGCCCTGGTGGATGAAATCGCCAGTCTGTTCGCCGCTGGCCCGGCGCACGCCGCCTATTGGGTTAACGGGCGTCCGGTGATGCACGGGCGCCCGCTGCGCTTTGGCTGCTGGAACCGCAAGCTGGCCCTGCTCGACCGCCGCCGCGCCGCCTTCCCCGACATTCCCGATCTGGACGTTTCGGCCATGTGGGAGGTTGAGGGGCATTATCAGCCGACCATCGCCGGGCCGTTGGGACGCTTGCGTCATCCGCTGGATCACGCCGACGACAAACCCTTGTCGGCGTGGTTTGACCGTCACAACCGTTATTCCGACTGGGAAGCCGCGCTGCGCGCCGACGGGCGCATGGAGCGCCTGATCGAGGGCGAGCGTGGACGGCGGCGCACGCTCAAACGGTTGTTCCAGCGGGCGCCAGGACGGCCTGTTCTTGCCTTTCTGCACGCTTATGTCGCGCGGCTTGGCGTTCTGGACGGGCGCGCTGGTCTCGATCACGCGCTGTCACGGGCCTTTTACTATTGGCAGGTCGGCGTCAAGATGAGGGCTGCCCAGGCTGCGGCGGCTCACTCCTCGGAAAGCGCCAGCTTGTCGCCGCCCAGCGCCTTCAGCAGGTCAAAGGTCCGCTTGCGGACGCCGGGATCCTCGATGCGGTAATAGGCGCGGACCAGCTCCAGCGTTTCACGGCGGGCCATCGATTCAAACTCGTCGGTTTCCGACGGCAGGGCGGTCAACGATTCGGTCGCGGCGCTGTCGGGGGACGGCATGTCGTCAAAGAAATAGCTGACCGGCACGCCGAGAACCTGGGAGAGGTTGTACAGGCGGCTGGCGCTGATGCGGTTCGACCCGCGTTCGTATTTTTGCAGTTGCTGAAAGGTGATGCCGACCGCTTCGCCCAGCTTCTCCTGGCTCAACCCCAACAGGGTCCTGCGCAAACGCAGGCGGGCGCCGACGTGAATGTCGATGGGGTTGGGACCTTCGCCTCGGCGCGACAGGGTGTGGGCGGGGGCGAGTTTGGATTTAGTCGCGCTCATAAGTCGTACCTCAGGAGGGAAGCCACAGGGAAGGCGCCGCGAGAATGCTTAGTTCAGAAAGTAAATTCTATGCAACCATTTGTGCGCATCAACCGTTTGATGATTGAGGGGAGCTTTTCGACTCAGGAAAGAAAGGATCTTTCCGTTTTGTGGAAACGATAGAACTCATAAACCGCTGGAACGTGGCGTCGCAAGGCCGATGCGGCCCATTGGGAGGCCGAAAGCAGTGATTCACGGACCAGACCATGGCCCAAAAGCGCGCGGCGAACGCGGGCTTGCTCGCGGCGGCCCTGCATTATTTTCTGTTGAGACAATCCACCGACGGCAAACAGACAGACCGGGAAGGGCAGACGAGCAATGTTTCCACGCGTCATGGTTGCCAACGTGAAGGCGTAATCGGCGGCGATTTCATAAGATGGGTCGAATCGAAGATCCCGCGTCGCGCCGATTCGATAGACCATCGCCTGATGATGGGTGAACATGCCGAAGGTCGCCCACCTGTGGGATCGCGCCCTCTTAAGAAGAATGCGGCCATCCTCCATGCGCTCCATCGCGTCGCCATAGAGCAGGGCGGCGTCCGGAGCCTGCCGGATGGCGCCGAGAAGACGGGCCAAGCTGTCGGCTTCGGCCAATTGGTCCCCGGCGTTGAGAAACAGGGCGTGCGCGCAGCCCAAGGCGATCGCCGCGTCAAGCGCGTGATTCATGCCGCCGTATGGGCCGCCATCGGGGGCGGATCGCCACCAGGCCAGCGTATTGGACGGCGCGCCGGATTGCGCGGCCAGCCAGTTTGCCGTGCCGTCGGTCGAACCGCCGTCGGCGACCAACCAGACAAAATCATCCGCGCTCTGCCCGCGCAGACTGGCGTGGGTCGCCAGCAATCCGGCGTGATTGTCGCGCGTCACGGTCAGGATGGCCAACGGCCCCTTCGCGGCGGGAAAGACGGGGGCGCCGGTCATCGGGCGATCACCGACACGGAGGCGGCGGTGATCGCCAGTTGACTGAGGAGACTGCCGATGGATTTGGTGAAATCCAGCGCGTCGAAGGGTTTGGGATCGCGCGGCACCACCAGGATGGCGCCCGGCGGAATCGCGTCAACCCGATGATCCCACGAGGCTTGCGCCAGCGGCTGCGCCCGACCGTCGGGCAGAATGACGAAGCTGCGGTCCGTGTCGGCGTTGCGGGTCGGTCCACCGGCTTCGCTGACGTAGCGGTCGGCGCTTTTGCCGCTGACGAATTGCGCGGCGGTCGGGTGCATCACCTCGCCCGTCACCGCCACCGACAGCGGACGCTTGGGGATGGTGACGCGGTCGTCCGGCTCCAGCAGAGGATCAAGTTCGGGACGGGCGCGGAGGATGGCGGGGTCAGCCTCGACGACGACGCGGCCCAAGGGTTCGGCTCCGCGCAGTTGGGCGGCCAATTGACGGGCCAAGGCGACGTTTTCCGCCTTCACCGGCTCGCCTTTTTCGATCTCCAGGGTCAGGCCGCGCTCCAACTCGCGCGCTTGCTGGGCGAATTGCTCCTTCTCGCGCCGCCGTTCGCTTTCGCGGGTGAAGACCGCCCCCGCCGGATAGGCGTCGTCGGTCAACCCGCCCGCCCGCGCGATCAACGAGGACAAGGTCTCTCCGCGTCCGACGTCGTAACTGCCGGGGCGTCGCACCGCGCCGAGGATGGTGACGGCGCGGGCTTCCAGGGCCTGGGCGCGCGGGTTGACGCGCACGGCGTCGCCCGGACCAACCCGGCGGGCGGCGTCGGCGGCGCGGGCAAGGTCGATGTTGGCCCGCGCCCCGGCGGCGCTGGTCAATTCCACGGCTTGCGGGTCGGCGTCGCTCGCCAGCCCACCGGCGACGGCGATCAACGCCGACAGCGGGGTGGCGTCGGCCACCGGATAACCGCCGGGCTGACGCACCGCGCCGCGCAGTTGGACCGTCCGCTCGGCGATCAGCGCGGCGATGGCCGGATCAAAGAACTCATCGCTGCCGTCGCTCTCCGGCGCCGAGTCGGTCGGAGGAGCCGCCGCGCCCTTGCTGGATTTGCGGGGGGAACGGGATGGCGTCGCGCCGGTTGGCGGCGTATCGGCGGGAGCGGTCGGGCGCAGGCGGGCGGCGGCGAACAGATGCACGCGGTCCCCGTTGGCCAGAACGCGGTTGGCGCGCCCGGCGGCGACCTCCTGCGGGGAAAAGGGAATCAAGCTGCGGTTCAGGCTCCGCCAATCAAACCGTTCAATCACGCCCAGCAACGGGTAGACGTCGCGCTTCACGCCCTCCCCATCGCCCAGCGCGCCGCGCAGGCTGGTGGCGGCGGTCAGCGGGCGGCTGCCGGGGCGGCGGACATGGCCGACCAACTCATAATGCGGGCGCGCCGCGTCGAGGATGGCTCCTCCGTTTGGTTGACCGGGGGCGTCGTCGGTGGAAGCGGTCTCCTCCCACGCCATGGTCTGGGGGTCGCCGCCCGCCGCGCGGGCCAAGCCGGCGATGGCGTCGCGGTTGCCGGGTTCGGCGGTTGGGTAAAAGCCGGGGCGCGGCGCCCCGCCCAGCAGCAGGACGGAACGTTCCAGGGCGAAGGTCAGCAGATCGGGCACGGCGTCGAACAGCGGCGGGCAGGGTTTGCGCGCGCCGGTCAGCGCGGCGGCGGCGCGGGCCTGTTGGCCGGTGGCGAGCGGCCCATCCGGGGCCGCCGTCAGCGCGCGGGCCAGAACCACCAACCCTTGGCAGGCGTCGGGCGGCGGCGCGCGGTCGCCGCGCAGCAGGGCCAGAACCGGCTCGGACGTCAGGAAATCGACGTCGTCGGCGCTCAGCACATAGAGGGCGTCGCCTTCGTTCAGGCGGCGGTTGTCCCGTCCCTTCAGCGCGGCGGCCAGATCGACCGGGCGCAGCACCCGCGCGGCGGTGGCCGGATCGGTGGTCGCCAACACGGCGAAGGGCAGATAGGGATCCGGGCGCAGATCGGCCTTGCTGACCAGCGTCGACAGGGTGCGCGCGCGGGTCAAGCCGCGCGGGCCGGGGCGATGGACGTGCCCCTCCAACCGCACCTCGTTGCGCCGATCCTCGCGTTGGGGGGCCAGGGTCAGCAGATCGCCGTCGCCGAACAGCCGGGCGTCGGCGTTGGCGACCTCCTCCGTCATTTCCTCGCCCGCCGGGCCGATGCCGAAACGGATGGCGCGGTGCGCGCCGGGGCGCAGCAGCCCTCCGGCCAACTCCCGCAAATCGGCGGCGGACAGACGCGGTTGGTCGCTGGCCAATTCGTAGATTCCAGGGCGCTTGACCGGCCCGGCGACGGCGACGACCGGCCCCAGCGGCGGCACGAACAGCCGGTCGCCGTCGCGCAGTCGCTGTTCCGCGCCGTTCGGGTCGCCGCTGGCGTTCAGGTGCAGGCCGTAGAGATCGACCGTCCGTCCACCCCCGGCCTCTCCGGCGCGAATCAGGCGGATGCGGCGCAGCGAGCCGGTGCGGGCGACGCCGCCCGCCGAAGACAGCGCGTCGAGCACGCTGGCGAAGGCGCTGACCTCTTGCCGACCCGGACGGTTGACCGCGCCCGTCACCAGCACGCCGATGCGCCGCACGTCGGCCAGAGACACGAAGGTGTCGGTGTTGGGCAGGGCGGCGGAGACGGCGGCGGTCAACTCCGCCCGCAACGCCGCCAAGGTCAGCCCGGCGGCGGTGACGGGTCGCAACTCATCGACCAGAAGCAGGCCGTCGCTGTCGATGGGAAACCGTTTGCTGAAGGATTTCTGCCCGCGCAGCGTCACCAGTAGCTCGTCGCCGGTGTTCAGCACATAATCGCCCTGGACCGCGCCGATGGGCGCGTGGCTGTCGGTGGTTTGGGCGAACAGATCATAGCCGAACTGCCGCAGCGCTTCCCCGGCGCGGATGGAAAAGGCGGTTTCTAGAGGGGAAGGATCTGGCGGCAAGGCAAAGGACGGGGGACGCGGTGGCTCGGCAGCCAACACGGCGTGCGCCCACAGCATCAGTGCCGCCAGCACTGAACGGGCGAATATTCTGCGCGCAGCAGCAAACATTGGATGTCAAAAAACCACAGTCACCATTCAGCACGATGCCAAATGAGAACGAGCGCACACTATTGCGTGCAATTGGTGAAAAGGCAACGGGCGAAAGGGCGGCTCCATCGGGGGGCGCTCTGCAAAAGCCGATGGATCGCCGGGGCGGACTCGGGCGTATCATCCACCCGGCATTCCCTTTTTGCAGAAGAAGAGCGCGGCGTGATTATCATCCACAGCGAGGAACACCGGCTTCAGTCCGGCCGGTCGGAGCTGAACGACGGGCAACTGGTCCCCTGCTATGAAAAGCCGGAGCGGGCGGACATCATCCGCGACCGTTTGGCGGCCATCGGCGTTGGGCCGATGGTGGGGCCGGATCCGCATGGGCTGGAGCCTTTGGCGCGGGTTCACGACGCGGGCTATCTCAGCTTCCTGCAAAGCGCCTGGGACGAATGGCTGGTCGAGCATGGCGATTGGGACGCCTTGCCGCTGAACTGGGTGGCGCCGGGGATGCATCGGCGCGTCGTTCCGCGCTCCATCGACGGGCGGCTGGGCTATTACTCCTTCGACGCCGGGACGCCGATCACCGCCGGAACCTGGCGGGCGGCGACGGCGGCGGCCAACGGCGCCTTGACCGGGGCCGACCGGCTGCGGGCGGGCGAGCGCAGCGTTTTCGCGCTGTGTCGCCCGCCGGGGCATCACGCCGGGCGGGCTTTTTACGGCGGCTACTGCTTCTTGAACAACGCGGCCATCGCCGCCCAGTCTTTGCGGGACAACGGGGCGGCGCGCGTCGCCGTGCTGGACGTCGATTACCACCATGGCAACGGCACCCAGGAGATTTTCTGGGAGCGCGGCGACGTGCTGTTCGTGTCGCTGCACGCCGATCCCATCGACGAGTTCCCCTATTTCAGCGGCCACGCCGACGAAACCGGCGCGGGCGCCGGGGCCGGAGCGACGCTCAATCTGCCCTTGCCGTGGGGAACCGATTGGGCGGCCTACGCGCAGGCGTTGGCCGTCGCGGCCCGACGCATCGAAGATTTCGCCCCAGACGCGCTGGTGGTGTCGTTGGGCGCGGACACCTATGGCGGCGATCCGATCTCGCGCTTCCGGCTGCTGTCGGAGGATTTTTTGCGGATGGGAGCGGCGCTGGCCGGGATCAAGCGGCCGACCTTGTTCGTGATGGAGGGCGGTTACGCGGTGGCCGATCTGGGCGTCAATGTCGGCAATGTTCTGACCGGCTTCGAGGGGGCCTGACGCCTGGCGGGATCCGTTGGGATGGGAACGGCCCCACGCGTCGTTCCCATTTGCGTGATCGGTCCTGGATGGCGTTGTCGATGATGCGGAATCGAACTAAAATCATTCTCAGGAATTGTGGCGGGTGAGGGGCGTGGGCGGTGGTTGACGGTGTGTCGTCCATAGGCGCGCCTATTGGTGCGTTCCGCTCTTTGTCCGGTTCATCACCGGCCAAGAGTGGCGGCTCGACGTCATGCTCAAGCTGCAACGCTGTTGGCGGCTGTGAACACACGGGCAACGGTGGGGCCAGTCAAGCGGCCCTTGGGAGTGGCGTGCAAACCCCGCAGGCCCAGCAGCAGGTTCAAAAGCTCAAGCAGGCCGACGCCAACGTTCGCAAGCATGAGGCGGCGCATCAGGCGGCGGGCGGCGGCAACGCCGGGGCGGCGTCCTTCACCTACACCCGTGGACCCGACGGCAAGAGTTACGCGACCGCTGGCGAGGTCCAGGTCGACATCAGCCCGGAAAACTCCCCGGCGGCCACCATCAGCAAGATGGAGCAGGTCAAGGCGGCGGCGCTGGCTCCGGCGGATCCATCGCCCCAGGATCTGCGCGTCGCGACTCAGGCCGACGCCCTGAAGCTGAAGGCGCAATCGGAACTGCGTCAGCAGGGCGGTTCGGCGGGGGCGGGCAAGGCTGACGGAAAGTCTGGCGACTCGGAATCCAGCCGTGGCGACGCGGCGAATGACGACAGCAAAAACAAAAGCGCGGCGGCGTCACCCGCCTTGTCCGCGCGCGGGGCGGCGGCCTACGGCAGCGCGCTGAGTCTGGTTGGGGCGACGGCGGCGTTTGGCGCCGCCCGTGGCGCCAGCTTCGTGGTGTAAAAGTCTGGGGCGGACGCCCCGCCTTCTGTCATTGGCGCGGCGTGGTTTCCCCGTCCAGCGTCAGCAGCGCGCCGTACAATTCAGGGCGACGGTCGCGGAACAGGCCCCAGGACGCGCGTTGCGCGGCGATGCGGTCCAGATCGAAACGGGCGGTCAGCACGGCTTCGCCGTCGCGGTCGGCTTGCGCGACGATGTCGCCCTGCGGCCCGGCGATGAAGGAGGAGCCGTAGAAGGTGATGCCGCAGCTTTCCCCCTCTTCCCGGCCAATGCGGTTGGAGGCGACCAGCGGCATCAGGTTGGCGCCCGCATGGCCTTGCATGACGCGGGTCCAATGGCCTTGGCTGTCGATGGTCGAATCCTGCGGCTCCGACCCGATGGCGGTCGGGTAGAGCAGGATCTCCGCGCCCTTCAGCGCCATGATCCGGGCGGTTTCGGGAAACCACTGGTCCCAGCAGATGGCGCAGCCGACGGTGGCGTAACGGGTCTTGAACACCCTGATGCCGCTGTCGCCCGGGCTGAAATAGAATTTTTCCTGATAACCGGGGCCGTCGGGGATGTGCGATTTGCGGTAGACGCCCAGAATTGAACCATCGGCGTCGATCATGGCCAGCGAGTTGAAAAAGGCGGTGTTGGCCTTTTCAAAGAAGCTGACGGGAATCACCACCGACAGTTCGCGCGCCAGCGCGCTCATCCGGGCGATCACCGGGTGATCGGCCACGGGGGCGGCGAGGTCGAACAGCGCCTGCTTTTGGTCCTTGCAGAAATAGGGCGTCTCGAACAGCTCTTGCGGCAGAATGATCTGGGCGCCCTGGGCGGCGGCCCGGCGAACCAAGGATTCGACGCCGGCCACATTGGCGGCCCGATCCCAGCCACAGGCCATTTGCGTCGCGGCGACGGTGACGAGGCGGGGCGCGGCGGCGGTGGTGGTCATGATGGATCCTCACGTCGGACAGGAAGTTTGCAGGTTTCAGTCTGGCGGCATGATTGGGACGCAGGCAAGTTTCGCGAAAGCCAAAGAGGGAATTTTAGCGGAATCTTCATATTCGCGAGTCAGGAGCATTCCTGAAAGCGAAGTAAAAGGTCTTCGCCTCGACAGTCGATTCTGGTCTCTCATATCGGGATATGGGATGTGAAGGGCGTTGGCGCAGGGAAAAGCTGTGGAAAGAAATGGTGCGTGAGGAGGCTTGTTTGATTTTGTCTGACGTCAATGGTCGGCATTGAATGGAGGCTGACATATCATTGCATGTCTGTGCATGAGGTTTGCGCATTTGATTTGCTCTTCGGGCGCAACACGCTATGATTGGGAAAGATTGGGGATGTCGCTCGTGCCCAGGTGGCGGTTGGATCGCGAAACAGCGCCGCACGCCAGAGCGAATGCAGGAATGACGGGCAGGAAGAGTGTTGGGATGGTGGCGTGTTTCAAAGGGTGGGAGCCGACGACGGGCGACGCGGTGGATGAGGATGTTCCCGCCGCCGACAACGCCCTGTCCTTCGTCGTCCGCGATGTGAACCGCGCCTTTGCCCGCGCGTTGCAGACCCGAATCGCCCGTTCCGGCGTCAGCATGGGGCAGTGGTTTTTCTTGCGCGCCCTGTGGGATGAGGATGGGCTGACCCAACGCGAACTCAGCCACCGCGTCGGCATGATGGAGCCGACGACGGTGACGGCGGTCAACGTCATGGAAAGCCAGGGGCTGGTTCAGCGGGTGCGCAACGTGTACGACCGCCGCAAAATGAACATCCACCTGACCGACAAGGGGCGGGCTTTGCGCGACACCATGATGCCCAGCGCGTCGGACATCGCTGAACTCGCCGTCGTTGGAATTCCACCAGATGAGGTCGCGCGCGCCATCGCCGTGCTGCGGCAGGTCGGCGCGAATTTAAACGCCGCCGCTCAAGGGCGGGATGACGAGGTTGATTTTTAGGCCGTTGATTTTTAGGCGCGATGACGCCATTCGCATCATGACCGTCGTTCATCATGGGGCGTTGAGGCGGTCGAGAAGCTGCCGCTTCGTCGCGGCGTCGATGGACGTCCATGGCGCGCCGAGAAGCGCCGCGTGCAGCGCCCACAGCGCGTTCAAACTGACGCGCTGCGGAGAGGCCATGCGCAAACGGCGGTAGGCTTCGACCGCTCCGATGGCGCGCAGCGCGTGGACGTCATGGATGCCGATGTCCGCCAGCAACGCGGTTGTTTTGGGGCCAACGCCGGGCAAGGAGAGCGGGGAAGGGCCGTTCGCCATGCTGTTCAATCGTCAAGGTCGGGCGGCGGCGGCAGGCTGGCGCCGGTGAGGTTGGCCCCGGTGAAACGGGTGTCGCGGATGTTGGCGTCGCTGAGAATGGCGCCGGTGAGGTTGGCGTCGGAGAAATCGCAATCCGACAGATTGGCCCCGCGCAGATTGGTGCGCACGCAGGAGGCGCCGTTCAGGGTGCAACCGGTCAGGTTGGCGGCCCACAAACGCCCGGTTGGCTTTCCATCCGGCCCTTTGATGTCCACCCAGCCGATCCCGGCCCCGTCGAGGCGGGCGCCTTGCAGATTGGTTCCGCGCAGATTGGCCCCGTCCAGGATGGCGCCGGTGAAGTCCGCGCCGCTGAGAACGGCGTCGGAAATGTCGCACATGATGAGCAGGCATTCGCGCATTTTGGCGCCGGTCAGGTTGGCCTGCTTCAGATTGGCCCCGGACAGATTCACCCCCGACAGATCAATGTGGGTCATGTCCGCGCCCGCCAGATCGGCGCGCGAACCCATGGCGCCGCTGGTGTTGATCCATGTGTAATGATTGTGCAGAGCCTGCTGGATCTGCACCGAGAAATTTTCCGCTGAGCGGGCGAGGTTGGCGCCGGTGGTGTCGGCCCCGGCCAGATCGGCGCCCTCCAGCTTGGCGCCTTGCAAGTCGGCGTTGCGCAAATTGGCCCCGGCCAGCATGGCGCCCGACAGATTGGCGTTGCGCAGAACCGCGCCTTGCAGATTGACGCCGGACAGATTGCTGCCGCGCAGGTCGGCGTTGGTCAGGTTGCAGCTTTTCATCACGGCGCGCATCAGGGTGGCGCCGGTCAGCAGCGCGCCTTCGCAATCGGCGCCGTTCATCGTCGCGTCGGTCAGGTCGGCGCCGGACATGTTGGCATTGCTCAACGACGCGTCGTCGAAATCGCTGCCGGACAGGTCGGAACGAATGAAGTCTACGCCCTTGCCGCCTTTTCCGCCGCCGCTGTAAAGCAGGGCGCCGCCGCGCAAGTCGGCTTCTTTCAGGATCGCGCGTTTCAGCTTGGCTCCGCGCATGTGGGCGCCGCGCAAATCGGCGCGGTAGAGGTTGCAGCCCGACAGGTCGGCCTTGGTCAGGTGGGCGGCGAACAGATCGGCGTTGCTGAGATTGGCGTTGCTGAGGTCGCAATGGGACAAGTTGGCCCCAGACAATTTGCCCTGGGTCAGATCGACGCCCGACAGGTTGGAGCCTTCCATGTTCGCCATGGTCAGATTGGCGCGCGAACCGCCGGTTCGTTTCTTCAGCCAGCGCTCGTGCTTTTCAAGAATGGCGACCAACTCATGTGGCGTCATCGACTCGCGTCCACTGTCATGGGCTTTTGTCCGTCGCGCAACGACAGGCCGACCGGACGAAAGCGCTGTTGTCCAAGCGATAGACCAGTGTCTTAAAATAATCTATGCCAAAGGTTAAGAGCCATTGGGTATAGCCCTTGGGATTGCGGGAAACCCGCTTGACACGCTCTCGTCAGACCATCGGAATGGTTGTTCGGCGAGCCTGGGTGTCAAGGATCCGTTTGAAAAGGACGTCAAGAATGGTCGGTGGGCACACGGTTGCGGCGTTCGACGCCGAATTGACGGCTCTGCACGCGGCGATCGACCGCATGGCGGAGTTGGTGGAACGGCAATTGGCGGACGCGCTGGACGCTCTGACCACGGCTGACGTCGACAAGGCGACTCAGGTCATTGGCGGCGACGCCGCCATCGACCGGTTGGAGATGGAGATTGAGGCGATGGCCATCCGCCTGCTGGCCCTGCGCCAGCCGATGGCCAAGGATCTGCGCGACATCGTGGCGGCGCTGAAAATCGCGTCGAACCTGGAACGAATGGGCGATTTCGCCGGGTCGGTCGCCAAGCGGGCGGTGACGCTGGCCGGTTTGCCAAGCTTGCCGCCGGTCGGCTCGCTCAGTTGGATGGGGCGGACGGTGCTGAGCATGGTCGGCGACATGCGCCGCGCCTACGCCGAGCAGGACGTCGCTTTGGCCACCGTCATTCGTGACCGGGATGGCGAGGTGGACGCGGCTTACACCAGCCTGTTCCGCGAGTTTCTCACCTACATGATGGAAACCCCGGCGCAGATCACCGGCTGCACCCATCTGTTGTTCGCCGCGAAATCCATCGAGCGGATTGGCGACCACGCCACCAACGTGGCCGAAAACATCCTGTATCTCGTCAAAGGCCATCTGCCGACGGACGAGCGCCACAAGGAGGATCTCAGCAGCTTCGCCGTGGCGCTTCCACCCGTTCTTGAATCGTAACGATACCTTCAGAAGAACGATTGTTTCGATGACGCATGATCCGTTGTTGGGGCCGGATCCCGACGCCCTGCACCCGATTCCGGCCCATCCCCGCGTCATGTTCGCGCGCAATCTGCCGCTGCCGCCCAACGTCGAGATCGGCGCCTACAGCTATTACGACGATCCCGACGGGCCGGAGGCGTTCCAGCGCAACGTGCTCTACCATTACGCCTTCACCGGCGACCGGCTGCGCATCGGTCGTTTCTGCGCCATGGCCACCGGCACCCGCTTTCTGATGAACGGCGGCAACCACCGGCTGGCCGGGTTTTCGACCTACCCGTTTCTGATGCATGGTGGGGCCTGGGCTGGTCGGTACGAGGACGAAACGAATTTTCCAAGCCGGGGAGACACCGTTCTCGGCAACGATGTCTGGACCGGCTGGGACAGCCTGATCCTGCCCGGAATCACCATCGGCGATGGCGCGATCATCGGCGCGCGGGCGGTGGTCAGCCAGGACGTGCCGCCCTACGCCGTGGTGGTCGGCAATCCGGGCCGCGTCGTCCGCATGCGTTTCGATGACGAAACAATCAAGCGCTTGCAAGAGATCGCGTGGTGGAATTGGGACGCCGCCGCCATCACCCGGAACATCCCGGCCATCGCCAGCGGCGACATCGCGCGGTTGGAGGCGGCGGCGCGCTGACCAGACGCGCCGCGCTCCTGTAGCTGTCAGGAGGTTTGGCGCAGACGCTCCAGCAGCGCCTTGGTGGCGAAGCCGTCGGGAATCGCGCCGATGGAGCTTTGGAAACGCCGCACCGCGTTGCGGGTGTTGGCCCCGACGATGCCGTCGGCGGCGCCGGGTTCCAGCCCCAGCGTGGCGAGGCGCTGTTGCAGCTCCAACCGCTCGTCCTTGCTCAGCGCCGCTTCCTGGCGCGGCCAGCTTCCGACCACGCCCGCCCGCCCGGCCATGCGGTCGGCCAGCAGAGCCACGGCCAGCGCGTAGCTGGTTGACGGGTTGTAACGCATGATGGCGCGGAAGTTCTCGCGCACCAGAAAGGCCGGTCCCTGATGCCCGGCCAGCACGATGATCGCCGCCGGAGCCTCGCCGCTCAATGTCCCGCCATCCACCGGAACCACGCCCAGCCGCGCCCATTCCGACAGCGGTTTGGTCACGGTCAGTTCCGCTTGCTCATAGGCGAAGCCCTCGGGCAAGCGGACCTCCTGCCCCCAGGATTCGCCGGAGCGCCAGCCGTTGGCCAGCACGAATTTGGCGGTGGAGGCCAGAACGTCGGGCATGCTGCCCCAGATGTCGCGGTGGCCGTCGCCGTCCTCGTCCACCGCGTGCTTCAGGAAGATGGTGGGCATGAACTGGGTCTGGCCCATGGCCCCGGCCCAGGAGCCGGACATTTTTTCCGGCGGAATGTCGCCGGAATCGAGAATACGCAGGGCGGCCAGCAGCTCGGTGCGGAAATAGGCGGCGCGGCGACCCTCATAGGCCAGCGTGGTCAAGGCGTCGATCACCGAGAAACCGCCGGTGGACGCGCCGAAATCGGTTTCGATCCCCCAGAAGGCGACCAGGATTTCCGGCGGCACGCCTGTCCGCTGGCTGACGCGGGTCAGCAGCGCCGCGTTCTCGCGCATTTTCTGCCGCCCGGCCTGGACGCGCTTTTCATTCACCGCGCTGTCGAGATACTGCCACACTTGCCGGGCAAACTCGGGCTGGCTCGAATCCAGCTCCAGAACGCGGTCGGACAGCTTGACCGACTGGAAGGCCCGGTCAAAAATCGGTCCCCGGATCCCCTGGCTGAGCGCCTCGGCGCGCAGGGCGTTCAGCCAGTCGGCGAAGCTCTGTTGCGCCATCGCCTGCCCGGCGGCGGACGCCGGAGCGGCGACGCTGGCGGGGGCCGGGGCGGTCGCGCCGCTGGTCTGGCACCCGGTCAGCAGCAGCGTGCCCAGCAGCAGGCGGGCGGAGGGGCGGAGCAGGGGCAGGGGGCGGGGCAGCATGGGCGTGCGCTCGATCATGGTCGCAGGGACGATGATCTGACCCTAGGGCGCGCGGCTGTCCGGCTCAACTGGAAAGCGGAATCGGTTTGCGGGCGGGGAATCGGGGAAAACCCGCCGCTTGCGGCTCGATCCGAACAGGCCATATCAGATTGATGGCGTTCGCGCCGCCGTGTTGCCGGGTCGTTGCCGGGTCATTGATGTCGGGAGGGTGACGCCGCCATGAAGATTGTGATCCTGGGCCTGAGCAGCGGCCACGGCCATGACGTCGGCCACAGCCTGCGCTGGCGCGCGCTGATCCTGGCGCTGGCGTCGCGTGGCCATCGGGTGGTGGCGGTGGAGCGGGTCGGCCCGCCCCCCGCCTCGGCCCCCGCCCCGACGCCTGCCTGGACCATTCCGGGCGGCGAGCGGCTGACCTACGCCGCGTGGGACGCGGTGGCCGTCGCGGCGGCCCACCACGCCGACGACGCGGGGGTGGTGCTGGCCGTGGCGCAGGGGCCGGACGGGTTGGCGGCGGCGGGGCTGGCGCGCGAGTCGCGGGCGGCCCGCCGGGCGCTGTACGACCCCGACGCGGCGGCGTCGCTGAGCGCGCTGGCGCGCGGCGAAACGCCGGACCATCTGCCCGCCGACGGTCTGGGCGGCTTCGATCTGGTGCTGGCGTCAGGCGGCGGCCCGGCCCTGGAGCTGTATCGCCAGCGGGCGGGCGCGGTCGCCGTGGCCCCCCTCCACCCCTGGATCGCGCCGGACGGCCACAAGCCCGCCGCCGCCAAGCACGCCTATCTGGCCGATCTCTGCTGCGTCGTGCCGCCGGACGGCGCGGCGCGGCTGGGGCTGGAGCGCTTTTTCCTGGACGCGGCGCAGCGCTTGACCCGCCGCCGCTTCATCCTGTCCGGGCGCGATCTGCCCGACCCGCTGACCCTGCCGCCCAACGTTCGCACCCTTCCCGAACTGGACGCGGCGGAGCGCGCCGCCCTTCAGGCCTCCGCCACCGTCACGCTGGCGCTGGCCCGCGACGACGAACGGGACGTCGGCTGGTGCCCGTCCGACCGTCTGCTGGAGGCGGCGGCCAGCGGCGTTCCCATCGTGTCCGACCGTTGGGATGGTCTGGACCGCTTTTTCGAGCCGGGACGCGAGATTCTGGCGGCGTCGCAAACCGACGACGTGACCACGGCGCTGATGCTGCCGCGCAACCATCTGGCCGATCTGGGCCAACGCGCCCGGCAACGGGCACTGTCCGAACACAGCGCCGAACGCCGCGCCCAGGAACTGCGCGGCCTTCTGGACCTGAAGGGCGGCGGCGACGATTGATGGGGTTCAGACACGGCCTGAACACCAATGGGTTTCCACCATTGGCAACTTAATGGTCGGTTTGTCTGCAACGTCTCCAAGACTCTGGAGCATCAATGTTCGGGTGTTGCCCGGTCCAGTTGATGCATGCCAGCAGACAGTATTTGGCCAAAGCCTCGGCCCGCTCACGTTCAGGCTCCCAATCATGGAAAGGCTTGCTGTCTGGTCTGCCATTTTTGTCTCTACGTCCGTGTATTATTGCATTGCGAGCGTGATCGTAAATTTCAATAACAGTTTGTTCGATTGTTTTGTTTTCTATGCCAAAGAGTTTTTTATTGGCGTCAATGCCAATTTGAAACTTGATTAAATTTTTGATATCACCCTTACCTTCACCTGAAACTAGGCAATCCAACGACATTGCAAAATTGCTGACTGAAATTACATCTGATTCCTCCCGACAAGCTTGGTGAAACCATAGCAAGGCATGGGCCAGCGCGTGGGTCGTCTTCGGGCGGCTAGGAGGTCTACAGATGTCTGCGATATAATTTAATAACTCGCCGATCACGCGGAAATAACAATCGAAATCGCTTTGAAGTTTATCCCATTCATTTCCATTCAACCTCTGTCCATTTGGTGCGTGGGATTTGCGGCTTCCAAAAGAAGCAACTGGACCATCTTGGAAGGTAAGCTCGTGCAGGATGCGAACAACGCGATCTTCCACCAAGTTCATTTTGCTCAAAACTTGTGATGTTCGCTCCCACAGCAGCGCGATGGCGGTCAGGGCCAGCCGCGCGGTGGTTCGTGCCTGACGTTGACCGAAGTTATGCGTCATGCCGTTGGTGCTGACACTGCAAACAAACGAAGCCTCGCTGGTTAGGCTCAGTATTGTTTCTTCCTGATGGCTATCGACGGAGCCTTTGCGCTTACGCGGCGTTTGCCCTTCCCAAGCGCGGAGGACACGGCGTCGCGTCAAGCTTGAAATGCCACCTTCTGTAAATTTGCGCTCAAGCCAGTCCTGTCGTGTCTCGAAACGGACCGGGCCGATGCAGAAAGGGCGCGGAGTGACGCCCTCAAACAATGTGCAACCGAAAGCGAACTCGAAGTGGCCGGTTTTCGACTTGTTTAGGGACAGTGAAGACCTAACGGATTTCAGGACGTCGTCAGCGGTAACGTCCAGGTCAGTGTTTGGGGCGCAGGCGTCCAGGGCGTATGCTACACTTTGACGAACCAAATTCAGCCATTCGCGATTGCCGACTGATCGATCATCTTTACCTATACAATCGGCAAGACGACGAACTACTGCAAGCATTTTTGAGTCGAATAGGATTTCTTGGCCCGACGGGCCGCGAATCATCCCTGGCCATGACAAGCCCCCCAACTCGTCCAGGTAAGGGTTTGGCAAAGACTGTCGATGTCGGTGCTGTACGATAATTGTTCGGATATAGTTGAGAGCGTTCATAAAAATCCTCGGCATACGTATAGAGAATCAGGGGCGGCCTCTATTCTGAAAGTTCTAACTGACATTCTCCATATGAGCGATCCATCGCATCTTATCGACAACAAGTTTACCTCGCCCGCGAATCAACCAGAAGGAGCAATGTTTTCCCTTGGAGCAGAGAGGTGGCAAATCCATGCTTATCCCCCCTCAATCCGCCCCTTCGCCTTGATCGGCGGCGGGGTGGGCGGGTATCGTCCGGGGCTTTGGTCATTGGGGAGACGCGCGGCGATGCCGACTGTTGTCATTCGTCCGGCTGTCGAGGCCGACAGTTCCGTCATCATGCGCTTTGTCCGCGAATTGGCGGAGTTTGAGCGGGAACCGCAGTCGGTGAAGTCGTCGGAGGAGGATTTGCGCCGCGACGGGTGGGGCGAGACGCCGATGTTCGAGGCGTTGATCGCGGAGTTGGACGGGGAGGCGGTGGGATTCGCCCTGACCTCGCGCACCTATTCGACGTGGGAGGGGCGGCCGGGTCTGTTTGTCGAGGATCTTTACGTCACCCCCGACGCCCGCCGCTATGGCGTGGGGCGCAAGCTTTTGGCGGCCATCGCCCGGCGGGCGGTGGAGCGCGGCTATCGCCGGGTTGATCTGAATGTGTTGGATTGGAATCCGGCGCGCGGTTTTTACGACCGGATCGGCTTTCGCCAGTTGCAGGAATGGTTGCCCTACCGCCTGACCGGCGACGGTCTGGCCGCGCTGGCGGCGGAGACGGCGTAGGGCCATCCAAACCGGCGGCCAAACCGGCGGCGCACCCTTCCGACGCGGCGCGTTTCAGGCGGCTTGGCGCTTGGCGCGGTCGGCGCGGGCCAGGGCGCGGGCGATCACATCCTCGAACAGGGCGCCGACCGGCTGTTGGGCGGAGTCTTGATCCTGCGCGCGGTTGGCGGTTCGTCCGCCCGCCATCCGGTTCAACCCACCGGCCAGCGGCGGGCCTTCCATCCAGACGGAGCCTTCCTCGCCGGGGCCGATCACGCGCCAACCGCAGCTTTTCAATTCGGCGACGCGGGCGCGGGCGATCAGCGCGCGATCCTGGTCCAGAGTGAACTCTCCCATTCGACTCTCCCATGGCCATGCGGACATGACGGAAACGCTACGCCCTTCCCATAGTCTCGACAAGAACAAAAATAGAACAAAATTCGCTTTTCGCCCGATGCGCCTTGCCGGACGAGTGGGCTGGGGAAAGACAGCGCGGAACGCGGCGCTCTCGAAGCGCTGGCGACCGATGTTTGCGGGCTGATCGGCATGGCCGCCTGAGCACGCGCCCGGAAAGCATGGTTGGACCCGGATGACGGCGCTGGGGTAGTGTGGAGTCGAATCCTCGTCTCCCCTTCGGATGCTCCACGCGATGAAAAAACGTTCGGTGATGATCGCCGGTCATCCCACCAGCGTCTCGTTGGAAGAGGAGTTCTGGGAGGCGTTGAAGGGCGTCGCCCAGACGCGCGGGCTGTCGGTGAACGCGCTGATCGAGGACATCGACCGGACGCGCACGGGCAATCTGTCCAGCGCCATCCGGGTTCATGTGCTGAACGCGTTGTTGAACCGGGCCTAACGGCTGGACAGGCGCGGCTTTGATCGGTAGATGGGCGGCTTCCGTCCGGGATCCTTTGTCTTTGACCATCCGTTTGTGAGTGCCGCCCTGTGCCGTCCGATCTCGCGCCGCTCGATGTGATCGCCTTTGTCTGGTTCCTTGCGTCCTGGGTCGGCTTCACGATCATTCAGGATCATCTGCTGCGCGGGCGGCAGGGGGTGAATCAGCATTTGAAAATCGTGCGCCGTCATTGGATGGAGCAGATGCTGCAACGCGAAAACCGCATCATGGATTCGCAGCTCTTCGGCCACACCATGCACAGTTGCACCTTTTTCGCCTCCACCAACATGCTGGTGCTGGCCGGGCTGGTCGGATCCTTTGGCGCCATCGAGCACGCGCATGATCTGGTCTCCGGCCTGTCGTTCACGGCGAAAACGTCGCGGCAGATTTTTGAATACAAGCTGCTGTTGATGGTCGGGATCTTCACCTTCGGCTTTTTCAAATTCACCTGGGCCTTGCGCCAATACAATTACTGTTGCGCGTTGATCGGCTCCGCCCCCGCCGCGCCGGTGCCCCATGACGTGATGACGGTCATGGCGGCGGCCATCGGCGACGCGCTGACCCTGGCCGTCACCTCGCTGAACGGGGGGATGCGGTCTTATTACTTCGCGCTGGCGGTGCTGGCCTGGGTGGTCGGGCCGCTGTCCTTCATGCTGGCGACGACGGGCATCATTGTTGTGCTGACGCGTCGTCAAGTGTTCTCCGCGACCGAGAAGGTCATTCGGATTCAAACCGACCGTTTGGAACAAACTTCCTTAAAAAAACAACAATAATAGGTCAAATACCCTCGATTTCAGACCGACCAAACGCGTATCCTCTGACCCATAGGTCATATGGGGTATCCCGTATTGCAGGGGCGTGATTGCCGCCAACAGCGGCGTCAAGGGTTGGTTTCGGGGGAACGTTATGAGCATCAAAGCGAGCGCCGCGTGGGACGTCATGTCCATTTTGGACGAGGCTGAGGACATGCTGAATCGGCTGCGGTTGTATGATGGTCGGGTGACGACGGACGCGTTCGCGGAAAAGCGCGCGGCGCTGAACGAGGCTCGCGAACGGTTGGAACTGGCGCGCGCGCTGGCGTGACCGGCTGAGGTCAGCTTTTCCAGACGACCTTGCCGCCGCCGCGCACCTTCGACCAATCCTTGGCGAAATAGGCGAAATCGCGGGACGGACGGCTGAACAGGAACCCCTGGGCCAGCGGCACGTTCAAATCGGCCAGCAACTGGGCGTGCGCCGCCTCTTCCACCTGCTCGCCGATCAAGGTCAGGCCAAGCTGGCGGCAAACGTCGGTCATCGAGCGCAGCATCGCCATGTCGCGCGGGTTTTCCACCGCGCCGCGCACGAATTTTCCGTCGATCTTGGCGTAATCGGCCTGAATGCCGTAAAGCGACTGGAAAGACGTCGATCCGGCTCCGACATCGTCCAGGCAAATCCGATAGCCGACCGCGCGCAGCTTTTGCAGAACCTCGTTCAGCTTGGCGATGTCGTTGACGACGACGGTCTCCGTCACCTCGATCAGCAGCTTTTTGTTGAGGTCGCCATAGGGTTCGACGACGGACTGGAACTGGTTGAGGAAGATCGGACTCATCAGCGTCTTGGCCGACAGGTTGATGGCGACGTCCGGCAGTCTCGGTTCCTTGCGGAAGGCCTTCAGCGTGTCCAGCACCGTCTGCGTCAGCAGCAGGTCGAAGTCGTAGATCAGCCCGACATCCTCGGCGAAGGTGATGAAGTCGGCGGGGGAACTCATCCCCTCCACCCGAGTCAGCGCCTCCAGATGGTGGACCGCCTGGGTTTCCAGATCGACGATGGGCTGATAGACGACGAAGAAGTCTTTCTTTTCGATGGTGGCGCGCAGGCGACCGATGCGTTCCACCGCGTCGGACATCATGCGGTTGGCCCCATCCTCCAGGCTGGAGATGGTGAATTCGCCGCCTTGGGCCGAGGCGAAGGCCTGCACGGTGTAGACCAGCGCGCGGGCGGCGTCGGCGGCGCCCAGCGTGTCGTCGGTCATGTCCAGGGTCCAGGATCGGATGCCGCCGGGCAACGCCCCGCCCGCCGCCTGTATGATCTGGGCGATGTGGCCCTGCACCTCGCGCCCGTCGATGTCGGCGGCGTGGACGATGCCGTAACGGTCGCCGCCCAACTGCCCGGCGCTGTCGCCGTCGGCGGAGATGCCGCGCAGATAGGCGTCGATGCCCTCCTTGACCTCTTCCGCCGCGCCTTCCGGCAGGGCTTCGACCATCGACTGCAAGCCTTCGACCAGCAGAAGGGTCAGGCCATGGTCCAGCCCCTTTTCCCGCGCGTTGAGGATGCGCTCTTCCAGGATGTTGCTGAAGCTGTGCTCGTCCAGCAACTCGCCCGCTGGGGTCGCTCCGACGCTGCTGCGCGGGCCGGACGCCAGAAGCACGGTCAAAAACAACGAGCCGGGGCAGGAATCAAGGCGGCAGCCGCCCAGCAAGGCGGGGAATTTCTGACCGTCGATCGCCTGGAAGATGACGCGGGCCGGTTTGATCCGCGCCTTTTCCTGGATGCGGTCGAACAGGACATGGACGTATTTGCGGTCGCTGGGGGACACCACGTCGAGAATGTTGGTGCCGACCAGCCCGCCGACGTCGCCCTTGGTCAGGCGGCACCGGGCGCCGGCGGAAAACAGGATGGTTCCCATGCTGTCGGTTTCGATCAGCAGATCGGCGGCGGCGAAGGCGAAGCCGACAAAACGGTCACGGTCCCGACTGGACTGCGGACGACGTTCCCCGGCTGTGCTGGCCGGGGTTTTCCGCATCGCCGTGTCCTGCGCCAGAGTCATCGGAGCCTAACTTAAAATTTGAAATAAAGTTTAGCGACTTTCACCATTTTCTGTCGAAGAGTAGCGGAGTTCGGCAAGGGTTGAAAGCCGCATGATTTTGCTCCGCCATCCGTCATAGGTCAGGGTGGATTTTGCGGGCGCGTTTGGGAAGCGTCGCGGCTCAACGCAGGACGCGCGGCCCGTGCGGCTTTCCAATCATGAGGTTTTGGGAAACAACCGGGTGACGTGGCCCATCTTGCGACCGGGCCGCGCCTCGGCCTTGCCATAGAGGTGCAGGCGCGCGCCGGGTTCGGCCAGCAGGGCGGGCCAGCGCAACGCGTCGTCGCCGATCAGGTTGGTCATTTCAGCGTCGGCGACTCGCTCGACCGATCCCAGCGGCAGACCGCAAACGGCGCGGACCAACTGTTCAAACTGGGAGGAGGCGCAGGCGTCCATCGTCCAATGGCCGGAATTGTGCGGGCGCGGGGCCATTTCATTGACCAGAACGCCGCCGTCGGGGGTGACGAACAGCTCCACCGCCAGAACGCCGATGAGGTCCAGCGCCTCGGCGATGCGGCGGGCGACCCGTTCGGCCTCGGCCAGAGTCGCGGGGGCGATCTTGGCGGGGGCGATGGTGACGTCGAGGATGCCGTCCTTGTGGCGGTTCTCCACCGCTGGATAGGCCGCCATCACGCCGTCGCCGCCGCGCGCGACAATCACCGAGACCTCGCAGGCGAAGGTGACGAAGCCTTCGACGATGGCCGCGCTGGTGTTGATCGAGTCCCACGCCTGAGCCGGATCGACGGTGGAGTCGATGCGCGCCTGCCCCTTGCCGTCATAGCCAAGCCGGGTGGATTTCAGGACGCAGCGCGGCCCGATTTCCGCCACCGCCGCCGCGACCTCGGCGGCGCTGTGGGCGGCGCGCCAGGGGGCGGTGCCGATGCCCAAACCATTGACGAAGGATTTCTCCGCCACCCGGTCTTGCGCCACCGCCAGCACGTTCGGCCCCGGATTGACCGTGGCGAAGCGGCGCAGATGCTCGACCGTGGCGACCGGGACATTTTCCCATTCCAGAGTCACCGTGTCGACCGACCGGGCGAATCGCTCCAACGCGTCCAGATCGTCCCAATCGGCGACGGTGGCGGCGGCGCTGACCTGGGCGGCGGGGCTGTCGGCGGCGTCGGGCGCGTAGACATGCGTCTTGTAGCCAAGCTGGGCCGCCGCCAGGGCCGTCATCCGGCCAAGTTGACCGGCGCCCAGCATGCCGATGGTCGCGCCGGGCGCCAGGGTGGGAATGCGGCTCATCGTCTTCAACTCTCTGTGTCTGGCCCAGCTCAGGCGGGGGGTTCAGGCGGGGAGTCAGGCGGGGGCGTCCACCGGCTCTTCGGCGACGGCGGCGGTCTGGCGCGCGCGCCACGCGTCCAGCGCGTCTTCGACCGCCGGATCCATCAGGGCGATGATCGACCCGGCCAGCAGGGCGGCGTTGATCGCGCCCGCCTTGCCAATGGCCAGCGTGCCGACGGGAATGCCGCCCGGCATCTGGACGATGGACATCAGACTGTCCATGCCCTTCATCGCGTGGCTTTCGACCGGAACGCCCAGAACCGGCAGCAGCGTCATGGCGGCGACCATGCCCGGCAGATGGGCTGCCCCGCCCGCCCCGGCGATCACCACCTTCAGCCCGCGCGCCTGCGCCGTGGTGGCGTATTCCACCATCCGGGCCGGGGTGCGGTGGGCCGACACGATGCGGACCTCGTGGGGAACGCCAAGCGTGGTCAAGGTTTCGGCGGCGTGCTTCATGGTGGTCCAGTCCGATTGACTGCCCATGATGATGCCGACCAGCGGCGAACCGTTCGGGGTGCTGTTCTGGGATTCGGCGGACACGGCGGGGCGCTTTCCACAAGGTCAGGAAAGCGGCGGATTATAGGAAGAGTGAGGCCGGAGTCCAGTGGATCGCGGTCTTTCCCCGCGCCCCGCCGCAAGAAGGCGGCAAAAGACCGAGTCTTGCGCTGCGACAATCCGATCCTTTCGCGCGTGGGCGGGCGGGCCTATGCTGTCGGTCATCGTCGATTGACGCCTTTTCGCACCGGATTTCCGACCATGACCGACGCGGCCCCTTCCATTCCGGCCCATCACCCCATGTCCACCGATCAAACGGCGCCCGATCAAACCGCCGAGGAGCGCCGCGACATCCGAACCGCCATGGCGGAAGAGCGGATGGCGACGCTGGGCATTGACGAGGCGTCCATCGAGACGCTGGTCCGTCGCTTTTACGGCAAGATCATGGATGATGACGTTCTGGGGCCGATCTTTGGCCGCGCCATCGCCGATTGGGAGCCGCATCTGCGCAAGATGATGGATTTCTGGTCGTCCATCGCCCTGCTGACCCAGCGTTATGACGGGCGACCGATGCCGGTCCACATCCAGTTGCGCCTGGAACCGCCGCATTTCGAGCGGTGGCTGGGCCTGTTCCGGGAAACCGCCAACGAGCTGTTTCCCGGCGAGGGCGCGGCCTTTTTGATCGGCAAGGCGGAAAACATCGCCCGCAGCTTTCAGATGGGCATCCAGTTTTTCACCGTGCCGAAAAAGCCGGAAGCCTGAGACGGCGAGGAAGCGCGCCGCGTCGCGACGACGCGGCGTTCAGGCGATAATGTCGGGCAGAAGGCGGCTTTCCAGAACCAGGATTTGGTCCTTCAGCATCAGCTTGCGCTTTTTCATCCGCTGCAATTGAAGCTGGTCATAGGGCGCGCGTTCGACCAAGCGAGCGATGACGTCGTCCAAATCGCGGTGCTCGCTGCGCAGGGATGCCAGCTTGTCGTTTAAGATCTCTTGCTCGCTCATTGCGTCCGTTACGACTGCTTGGTGGTGATCGCGGTGGATCCGTGGCGCCGCCTGGCTCGGCGCGCGGGACTATATCAGATTTCCGGCAAAGCGGCAGCGCGAAACCGGCAATCGTGTCCAGCGGTTATCGTTCCGTGACGCCGCGCGCGCTTGCCCCTTCGCCGTTTGCGGGAAACGCCGGTTCCGGTAACATGGGACCGCGTGCGACAAACAACCCAAATGGGACGGAATCCCCCAATGAACGCCACCTCGACAGCCGGTAAGCGCATCGGCATTCTCACCAGCGGCGGCGATTGCGCCGGGTTGAACGCGGTCATTCGCGCGGTGGTCCATCGGGCCGCCGGTTATGGCTGGCAGGTTCTGGGCATCAAGGAGGGGACGCAGGGGCTGCTGCACCGGCCCGTCCAATATGTCCCGCTTGATCTGGCGAACGTCGACGGCACGATGATGCGCCAGGGTGGCACGATCCTTGGCACCACCAACCGGGGCGATCCCTTCGCCTATCCGATGGCCGACGGCGCGCTGAAGGACCGTTCCGACGAGATCATCGGCGGCTATCACGAGCTTGGCCTGGACGCCTTGATCGGCATTGGCGGCGATGGCAGCTTCGCCATTCTCCACAAGCTGGCCCAGAAGGGCGGCTTTCCCATGGTCGGCGTGCCGAAGACCATCGACAACGACCTGGGCATGACCGAGGTGTCGGTCGGTTACGACACCGCCGTCGCCGTGGCGGTCGAGGCGTTGGACCGTTTGCAGCCGACCGCCGCCAGCCACCAGCGCGTCATGGTGTTGGAGGTGATGGGCCGCGACGCCGGGCACATCGCGCTGGCCGCCGGGATCGCCGGTGGGGCCGACGTGATCCTGATTCCAGAGATCCCCTATTCCATCGAACGCATCGCCGCGAAGATTCAAGAGGTCCGGGCGACGGGCCGCAACTTCGCCCTGGTCGTGGTGTCCGAAGCGGTCAAGACTCTGGAGGGATCCGGGGTGAAGAAGCTGCTTCAGGGCGGTGAAAAACGTTACGGCGGCATCGGCGACTACATCGGCGAGAAGATCGCCGACGCCACCGGGGCGGAAACCCGCGTCACCGTTCTGGGCCATGTCCAGCGCGGCAGCATGCCCAGCCCGCGCGACCGTCTGGTCGCCTCGGCCTTTGGCGTGCACGCGGTGGATTTGATCGCCGAGGGCAAGTTCGACCGCATGGTCGCCTGGTCCAATCGCGGCGTCATCGACGTGCCGATCACCGACGCCATCGCGCGCTATTCCTGCGTCGAGCTGGACAGCGCCCTGGTCAAGACGGCGCGCGGCCTCAGCATCAGCTTTGGCGATTGATGGGCGCCAACCCCTTCTGGGAATTTTCCTTGGCCGTCTATGGGCGGCCAGGGGTTCCCGCCGCCTGCGTGGCCTTGCAGGATCGTCATGGTCTTGACGTCAACGTCCTGCTGTTCGCCGCCTGGGCGGGAATGGCGTGCGGCGTCGCGCTGTCGGCGGAGCGGTTGGCGGCGGTCGATTCGGCCATCGCCGCGTGGCGGCAAGAGGTGGTGCGCCCGCTGCGCGCGGTGCGCCGTCGGGTCAAGACCGAGGATGACGCGCTTTACCAGCGGATGAAGGCGGTCGAGTTGGAGGCGGAGCGCATCCAGCAAGACCGCTTGTTCGCCCTTGGCGGGCTGACGCCGCAGCCCGGCGGGAATGTGGGCATGGCGGCGGCGAACATGGCCTTGCTGGCGCCGGGCGGCGACCCGCTGCTGGATGTTCTGGCGGCGGCGCTGGTGGGCTGAAATCAGCGGTTCAGAATCAAGCTGTCGGGGTTTTGTTCGAGGTCGGACACCAGAAAGGCCTTGCCGACATAGAAGGCGCTGCATCGCTTGCCACTGACCAACCGCGTCAAGGAGGCTTCCCATTCACGCCCCTTGGGGCCGACGATGCGCAGCTTCAACTGATCGACCAGCGGGTAAATCTTATAGGGATCCAGGACGATGGCCTCGCTGGCGGGGCCGGTGAACATCGCTTGGTTGAGCGTCATCGTCTTGCCGTTCACTTCCAGCGACACATCTTGCGCCCATGGACAACTGTTGGATTTCGCGCCTTCGTTGGCCAATGCCGGGGCGGAGACGGAAAGCGAAATCAAAGACACAAAAAGAGTCAACGCCGACACAAAATGTCGGATAAAGCGTGCGATCATACCCGGCAAAGTCCACGTCTTGCGTTTGAACATGTTTCTCTGACCAATCATGATGCCGGATGTTAGCGATGCGCCGTAATCCTGACCACTCAGGGCCGCTCCGAACACGCAACTTAGACGGTTCGGACAAGAGAAAGGCATGATCGTTTGCTGGGACTGCCTCGACAATCCCGCAAGACAACCTCTGACATTCTGTCGCAGGGTTTGGTTGCGCGGCGCTGGGGTGAGAATCCCCCGGTCCGCTGGATGGTCGGTCGGTCGCGCGCTCTATTCCATCAACACGAACATCTTGGTGGTCATGTCCAATCCCCACAGCTCGCCGCTGCCCAGATCGAACCACCAGCCGTGCAGATTGAGCGTGCGCTGCTCAACCCGCTCGCGCACGAACGGGAAGGTCATCAGATTGTCGACCGAGGTGCGAACCACGGCGCGTTCGGCCACGCTTGGCCAATGGTCGGCCCCTTCGCTGTCCTTCACATTGCTGGCGGTTTGGTCGATGTAAGGGTCGAGCGCCGATCCGGCGATCGACACCCAGGGGGACACGAAATCATCCTTTGGGATCTCACCGTTGCGCAAACGGATCAGCCCCTGGATGCCGCCGCATTGGGAATGGCCCATGACGATGATTTCGGAAACCCCCAACACGCGGACGGCGTATTCGATGGCGGCGGATGTGCCGTGATAGCTGCCGTCGGGCTGATAGGGCGGCACCAGATTGGCGACGTTGCGAACCATGAACAGCTCGCCCGGTTCCGACTGAGTCAGCAGCGCCGGATCGACGCGGCTGTCGGAACAGCCGATCATCAGGATTTCTGGATGCTGCCCTTCCGCGACCAATTGCCGCATGCTGTCCGGGCGACGTTCGTAATAGCGTGCGCGAAAGCCTTTGACGCCAGCCAGAAGTTGACGAATTGGTTGACTTCTTTCGCGTGACGGCATGGGTCGCTCT
The DNA here is from genome assembly GCF_057809575.1 of Azospirillum sp. FG154. Lineage (NCBI taxonomy): Bacteria > Pseudomonadati > Pseudomonadota > Alphaproteobacteria > Rhodospirillales > Azospirillaceae > Azospirillum > Azospirillum sp. FG154. Next base: position 94,717 of record NZ_JBMDKF010000020.1, read on the forward strand.
GCCTCTCGTCCGGTGGACCGGCGCGACGCCGACCCAGCTTGCCTTGGTATAGCGGCATTCCCGGCGCAGTCCAAGCCGCCTGTTGCTGTGCGGTATGACCAGGAGAAGGGTTGCTGGTCAGTCGATTGCGCGTGTCGCGGTCGGTTCGCCCCATCGGCGCAGGTTTCCCGCGTCCAATCCAAAAAGGTCAAGGACTCGACCAACCGAATGGTCGATCAAATCGTCAATGGTCTTGGGTTTGGCGTAAAAGGCCGGGACCGGCGGGGCGATGATCGCGCCCATTTCGGCCAGCGCGGTCATGGTGCGCAGATGCCCCAGATGCAGCGGGGTTTCCCGGACCATCAGCACCAGCCGCCGCCGCTCCTTCAACGTCACGTCGGCGGCGCGGGTCAGCAGGGTGGAGGTGACGCCGCTGGCGATTTCGCTCATCGTGCGGACGGAGCAGGGGACGACCATCATCCCCAAGGTGCGGAAACTGCCGCTGGAAATGGCCGCGCCAATGTCGGCGACGGCGTAATTGACGTCGGCCAGCGCCCGCAACTCGGCGACCTTCATCGACGTTTCATGCGCCAGAGTCACTTCAGCGGATCGGCTGACGACAAGGTGCGATTCAACGCCGACGCGCCGCAGGGTGGTCAGGGCGCGGATGCCGAGCGCCACGCCCGAGGCGCCGCTGATGCCGACGACGAGACGGGGGGGAGTGGTCATGACGGCGGATGTCCCAAAGCATCCCCCTTGTCAAGAAAGGGGGATGCGGTGTGCGTCATCGCGGCGGGCGGGGCGACGGGTCAGTCGTCGTCGCGCTCGCCATAAGGGGCGCCCTGCTCGTCGTCGCCATAGCCCTCTTCCTGCTCCTGCGGGGGCAGGGGGGTGCCGCCGCGACGGATGGCCAGGGCCAGAGCCTCTTCCAACTCGCGTTGCGTGCACAGGCCCAGCAGGACCGGGTTGCGCGTCTTGATGTTGGCGGCGTTCCAATGGGTGCGTTCGCGCACGGCGGCGATGGTCGGCTTGGTCGTGCCGATCAGGCGGCAGGTCTGGGCGTCCGACAATTCCGGGTGTTGCTTCAGCAGCCAGGCGATGGCGTCGGGCTTGTCGCCGCGCTTGGTGATCGGCGTGTAGCGCGGCCCCTTGGAGCGCGCCGCCACCTGCGGCAGATCGACGACCAGAAGCTTCAGGCGCAAAGCCTCGTTCTTCTCGCACCGCTCGATCTCGGTCTTGGTCAACTGACCGTTGACGATGGGGTCGAGGCCGACCATGCCGACGGCCACCTCGCCATCGGCGATGGCCTGGACTTCCAGCGAATGCAGACCGCAGAACGCGGCGATCTGCTCGAAGGACAAGGACGTGTTCTCGACCAGCCAAACGGCTGTCGCTTTCGGCATCAAGGGCAGCGCCATCATCCCTCCTGACAACTCTCATCCGATCGCGCCCGCTGGCGTGGGGCGCGATCAGTCTTTTCTTTCTGGGCGGAATCGCGACCGACGCCGCTCCGGCGAAGGGGCGGTCATCGGGTCGTGCAAGCATGCTTGCGCAGGCTCACCGGGAAATCCCGGTCGCCCACGCCCTTCTGCTACCCCGTCTTGCCCGGTCAAGGCAAGCCCGTCAACGGGTTGAGCGGCCACAAAAGGGCAAAAATCGCATCACGGCGTGACGGTCAGCACGATTTTGCCGATGTGGGCGCTGCTTTCCATCAGACGATGGGCCGCGTCGGCCTGTTCCAACGGGAACGTCGCGTGGATCAGCGGCTTGAGCGGGCTGGCGCCGAACAGTGGCCAAACCGTTTCGCGCAAGGCGCTGGCGATTCGACCTTTTTCCGCCACCGGGCGGGCGCGCAGCGTCGATCCGGTCAGAGTCAGCCGCTTCATCATCACCGGGGCCATGTTCAACGTCACCGTGGATCCTTGCAGAAAGGCGATGGAGACGTGCCGCCCGTCCATCGCCATGATCTCGATGTCGCGGGCGATGTAATCGCCGCCGACCATGTCCAGCACCACGTCCACGCCGCGCCCGCCGGTGGCCTCGCGGATCACGGCGGTGAAATCCTCGGTCTTGTAATTGATGGCGCGGTCGGCCCCCAGGGCGACGCAGGCGGCGCATTTCTCGGCGCTGCCCGCTGTGGCGAAAACCGTGGCGCCGAACGCCTTGGCCAACTGGATCGCCGTGGTGCCGATGCCGCTCGACCCGCCATGGATCAGCAGGCTTTCGCCGGGCTTCAGCCCGCCGCGCTCAAACACGTTGGTCCAGACGGTGAAGAAGGTTTCGGGAACCGCCGCCGCCTCGATCAACGACAGGCCCGCCGGGATGGGCAGGGCCTGCGCCGCCGGGACCGTGCAATATTCGGCGTAGCCGCCCCCCGCCACCAGCGCGCACAGCCGGTCGCCGACGGTCCAGCCGGAAACGTCCGCGCCCATGGCGACCACCGTGCCGGACAACTCCAGCCCCGGCAGGTCGCTGGCGCCCGGCGGCGGGTTGTAGAGGCCCCGGCGTTGCAGGGTGTCCGGTCGGTTCACCCCGGCGGCGGCGACCGCGACCAGCAACTCGCCCGGTCCGGGGATGGGCAGGGGGCGTTGGGCGGGGCGCAGAACCTCCGGCCCGCCGGGTTCGGTGATGGCGACGCAGCGCATGTGGTCCGGCAGAGCGAGGCTCATGCTGTTTCCCCAATAGGATTCGTTGGAGGCGATAGGTAGATTTGCCGGACCCGCCTGACAAGGCGGCGCGACCAAAAGGGGAGGGGGAGCGGCCATGACCTTCAAGGACGAGTTTGCCGATCTGGAGCCGCGCGCGGCCAAACCGGCGCCCAAGGATCTGACGGTGTTGGGCGTGGCGGAGCTTCAGGCCTACATCGTCGGGCTGGAGGCGGAAATCGCCCGCGCCCGCGCCGCGATCGCGGCCAAGGAGGCGCAAAAATCCGCCGCCGAGGCTTTCTTCAAGAAACTGTGATCGGATTTTCCCAAGAAAAAAGCCCTTTTCCCGTTTGGGAAAAGGGCTTTTGACGTTTTGGGGGACGGTTCTTGTTTAGCGGGCGCGACCAACCAGATCGCGGTAGCAGTGCCAGGAGGCGTGACCGATCAGAGGCAGGGCCAAACCCAGCCCGAGAAAGCCCGTGACCATGCCCGCCGAGGTGAACAGCGCCACCAGGAAAGCCCAGACGATCATCGGACGAATGTTTTCACGAACCACGGCGATGCTGGTCGCCATCGCGGTGAAGACGTCGGTGTCGCGGTCAAGCAGCATCGGGATCGACACCACGGCGATGGAGAAGACGCCTGCCGCGATGACGGCGCCGAACATGGTGCCGGTCAGCAGGAAGGGGATGGTTTCCACCGAGAAGAAGATGCGGTCCACCAGTTGGTCGAAGGCGGGCGGTTCGGACGAGAAGAACAGGGCGAAAATCAGGAAGGCGACCCGGATCCAGGCCAGCACGGCCATCATCAAAACCAGCCCGATGCCGCTGATCTGCACGCCGTTGCGCCGATAGGCCAAGGCGACCTTCATCAAGGTCGGGCGTTCGCCCTGTTCCAGCAGGCGGCTGGTTTCATACAGGCCAACGGCGAACAGCGGCCCCAACAGCATGAAGCCTGCGGCCAGCGGCAAGATCAAATACTCCATCCCCTGCATCGCCAGACCGGCGACCAGAATGAAGCTGGAGATCACCGCCAACGCGCCAAAGCCAAAGCTGATGAGCGGCGCCGCCATCATGTCGCGCCATCCGGCGGCGAGCCAAACCCAGGGACGATCATTTTCGACCGCGCGAATCGGCGGAAGAAAGGCGGTGGACTGAGGCTGCTGTACCGAACCACGAAACGACGTCATGTCAACCATGAGTCGGCCCTCCCCCGAATGCCAGACGGCGCGCCCGATGGCGCCCATGGCCGAACTGTCACATGAGTTCGGCGAATGTGGCAAGGGCCAATTGTTCGGAGAGTCAATTGTACCACGAAAATAGGGGTTAATCCGAGTTCTGCTGTTGGTCTTTATGCCGTTCAGCTAGGCGGTTCGGCTGAAGCGCAGCGCGACTTCCCCGATTCGGCTTAATTCGGATCGTCGAGTTTCTTGCCGTCCAAAGCCTGACTTTTCCGCTCGGCCTCTTGGCGGTCGCGCTCCTTCTCGGCCTTGGTGCGACCGAATCGGATCCGATTCGCCTCCGCGTCTTTGGCGCGCTCGGCCCGATCACGGGCCTTGCGGAAACGGTTGAGGTTGACCACGTCGGCCATGGCGGCGTCTCCGGTTGTGGTGGGATGGAAAGCGGCGGTCTGGGGCGGCCGACCGGAAGGATTTTTGGGGTCGGCGGCGGGATGGCCCTGAGATTGCCCAAATTGCTTGTTTCTTCTGCGGGCGATAGCTTACCGAAAGACAGGGCGAGCGAGAAGGACAGGGCCGGTTCGGTCCGTCTGACATGGTGATGAGGGCGTGGACCAAGGGCAGGGCCACGCGCAGGGAAGGCGGAGATCCGGTGAACAAGATCCTGATCGCGGCATTGGCTGGATTGACGGCGCTGGCCGGCGGCGTGCTTGTGGCGCCCAGCCTGATCGATTGGAACGCTTATAAGGGAATGATCGCCGAACGGGTGTCGGCGGCGACCGGGCGCGCGGTTGACCTGCGGGGCGACGTTGGGTTGACGCTGCTGCCGTCACCGGCCTTGACCGTGCGCGACGCCCGGCTGGCCAACCCGGCGGGAGCGGCCGAACCGGACATGGCGCGGCTGAAGAAGCTGGACGTCCGGGTGGCGCTGATGCCGCTGCTGAGCGGTCGCATCCAGGTTGAAAGCGTCACCTTGGTGGAGCCGACCTTTGTGGTCGAGGTGCTGAAGGATGGACGGCTGAACTGGGACCTGTCGGGGGGGGCGGCGACTGCGGAGAATCGTTCGGGCGCGGCCGACGGGTTGGCCGGGGCCATCAGTTTCGATCAGGTGACGGTCGACAATGGCGCGATTCTGTACCGCGACAGCCGGTCGGGCCGCTCCGAAACGTTGGAAAACGTCAGCGCCCGCGTCGTCGCTGGAAGCTTGACCGGACCGTTTCAGGTCCAGGGCGATTTCCGCGCGCGCGGGATGGCCCTGCATGGGGAATTGACCGCCGGGCGCTTCGCCGATGGCGCGGCGGTGCCCGTGCGCGCCGCCCTGTCGATGCCGGGAACCGACGCGACCTTGCGGTTCGCCGGGATTTTGTCGGGCGGCAGCGGCAATGTCGGCGGCGGCGGCGCCTTGCGCGCCCAAGGCGACTTGCGGGCCGAGGGCGGCGATCTCGGCAAGCTGATGGACAGCCCATCGGGTTCGGCGCGCGGACAGGCGTTCAGCCTGCGGGCGACGGTGGAGGCGGGGACCAGCCTGGCGGTTCTCAGCAATCTGGAGGCGCAGGTTGGCGACACGCGGGCGACCGGATCGGCGACCTTGCGTCCGGGGGAACCCGCCCGAACCGAATTGACTCTGGCCATCAACCGGCTGGATTTGGATGGCTGGCTGAAACGGGCTGGCGTGGCTTTGCTCCCGCCAGCGGCGGCGCCGTCCGCGCCGTCCATTTCCGGCGGTGGGCGGGGGGGCGCCGTCTCCGTCGCTTCGGCCCCGGCGCCGTGGGCGCTGCCGGTGGGGATGGAGGGCAAGCTTGATCTGTCGGTCGATGGGCTGACCTACAATGGCGGCGTCGTCCGTCAAGGGCGGCTGGAGGCCAGCCTGGCGGGCGGGCGCCTGACCATCGACCGGGTGAGCGCGCAACTGCCCGGCGGGTCGGACATCGTGGCGGCGGGCGAGGTGACGACGCCGGGCGGCTTGCCGACGATCGACCTGCGGCTGGAGGCCAACGCCGACAATCTGCGCGCCTTGCTCGACTGGATGAAGCTGGACGCCCGCAGCGTTCCGGCGGATCGGCTGCGCCGCGCTTCGCTGTCGATGCGGCTGCAAGGGCACGCCAACCGTTTTGAGCTGTCGGGGGTGGATCTGCGGGTGGACGGCAGCCGCCTGTCCGGCGCCGTCGCCTATGTGGACCGGGGCCGTCCGGCCTTCGGCGCGCGGCTGGAGTTGGATCGACTGAACATCGACGCCTATATGCCGCCGAATCCGTCGCTGGGCGTTTCCACCGTCGGGCCGACGCGGGCGCTGCCGCCGTTGATCGCCGCCGCGCCGACGGCGGGAGCCGGGGCGGGGGCGGGGCGGGTGGCGCTGCCGCGCTTGCCCTGGTTGACGCTGGCGGACGCCAATCTCGATCTGTCCATCGGGCAGATGACTTTGCGAGGCCTGCCCGCGCAGGGCATTCATCTTGACGCCACCGTCGCCGGGGGCGCGGTGACAATCCGTGAGGCCAAGATCGATGATCTGGTCGGTCTGAAGGGCCGGATCGACGGGCAGATCGCCGGGCTGTCGCCCTTGCATGGCGTCAACCTCGCCTTGTCGGCGGAGGCGGCCAATCTGGGCGGCCTGCCGCGCGCGATGACGTGGCCCGCCGGGGTGCCGACGCCCGAGCGGTTGGGCGCGGTGTCGGTCAAGGCGCGGCTGGCTGGCGACGCCAGCCGTTTGGCGCTGGAATTGACCGCCGGGGCGGCTGGCGGCACGCTGGAGGCGGGCGGCTCCGTGTTGACGCTCGACACCCGGCCCGCCGCTGACGTGAAGCTGCGGGTGACGCATCCCGAATTGGGGGGGCTGGCCGCGCTGTTCACCGACCGGGGGCAGGCGCGCGCCTATGGGCCGCTTGACCTTTACGCCGAGCTTGGCGGGTCGGCGCAGGCGCCGACCTTGGCGAATCTTCAGGGGATCGTCGCCGGAATTCCATTGCGCGGACGGATCAGCGGCGATTTTTCCGGCGCGCGCGCGCGGATCGACGCCGACGTGCAAACCGGCGATCTGGACATTGACCGGTTGATCGCCGCCCCGCTGGTCGGGGAGGCTTCGCCACGCGAATCCGCTGTTTCAACGGCGCTGACCGAGCGTGAGGAGAGCGCCGATCCGTCCTGGCTACGGTTGGCCGACGGCAAGCTGGCGCTGACGGCCACGTCGCTGACGGCGGGCGGGACGCGGGTCGATCAACCGGCTTTGCGCGCGGCGCTGAACGGCGGCACGCTGGCCCTGGAGCAGTTGGACGGCGAATGGCTGGGCGGGCAGATCGGTCTGAGCGGTCGATTGATCGCCGCGCCGGGCCGCGTTCCCTCGCTTGAGGCCGACGTCACGGTCGTCAAGGCGGATCTGGCGCGGTTGTCGGCGGGCATGACGGGCGGCGCCGCAGGCGGCGTGGCGCTGTCCGGCGGCGCTGTGGATCTGGATATGGCGGTGACGGGATCGGGCGGCGACCGTGAAACGGCGCTGCGTTCGCTCAGCGGTCGAGGGCGTGTGGCGGTGGTCGGCGGCGTGTTGCGCGGTCTGGATTTGACGGCGGTCCGCGACCGGCTGAGCCGGGTGACGCGCCCGCAAGAGGTGTTGGGCGCGGTGGTCGGCGGCGGGCCGGGCGGCGAAACCCGCATCGACCGGGTGGATGGCCGCTTCACGCTCGATCATGGCGTCGCCCGAACCGAGGATGTCCGTGTGACCGCTGCGGCGGGAGAGGGGCTGCTGAAGGGGTTTTGGTCGTTGCCGGACGAGCGGGTCGATCTGGGGCTGAGCCTGCGGGTGAAGGCCGATCCGCCGTTGCCGCCGCTGACCCTGCGGGTGGCCGGGCCGCTGGCGGCGCCGACCCAGAGCTTTGACATGAAGGCGGTGCAGGAGCATTTCGCGGCGTCCGCCGCTGCGGAACCGGCTCCGGCCCAAACCCCGGCCCAAAGCCCGGCGAAGCCGTGACGCGGGGCGGGGCCGCATGGCACGCTTGCATGCCGCGTCGCGGCGACGTGGCGCAAGGGCGTTGAAGTCCGGCGGTCTGACCGCCATAATGGTCGAACAGTAACCGGAAGTTTGAAGCGATGCAGGCCGACAACAAGATTTTGGACGATCTCGCCCGTGTGGCGGGCGGCGCGCTCGGCGCCTTTTCGTCCCTGCGCGAGGAAGCCGAGGGGCATCTGCGCTCCCAGCTTGAACGCATCCTGTCGCGGATGGACGTTGTCAGCCGCGAGGAGTTCGACGCCGTTCGCGCCATGGCCGCCAAGGCCCGCGAGGAGCAGGAGGTGATGGCCGAACGGCTCGCCGCCCTGGAAGCGTTGGTCGCGTCGCTGACGTCCGCCCCGGCGGCGGTTTCGGCGGACGAACCGGCGGATGGCGCCGACGACGCGTCCTGAACGGCGCCACCGTCACAAACCCTTCACGGCGTCCGCGCCTGAATTCGGTTGCGGCGGCGGGGCGGCTTTGGCACCGTTCTGTCCGTGGTAGCTCTCTCGCTTTTTCGCCACATCATCTTGGGGTGTCGATCCGGTTCCCGCAGGCCAGTCCGGGTTCACGGCGTCGCCCGCCGCGCCTTCATAGGAGGACGCTGACATGTCGGCTGTCGCCGTCGAAACCACCGCTTCCTCGCACAACCCGCTCGACGTGGTTGAAGAGATCGTCACCGCCAACGAATGGCCGTTCGAGCGCGCGACCGACGACGAACTCGTCGTCGAGATCGGCGGGCGCTGGTGCGATTACCGTCTGTATTTCGTCTGGCAGCCCGACGTCAGCGCGTTGCAGTTCTCCTGCCAGTTCGACATGAAGGTGCAGGCCCCGCGCCGGGTCGCCGTCGCCGAACTGCTGGCCGAGGTGAACGGGCGCATGTGGCTGGGCCATTTCGACGTCTGTTCGGAAGAGCACACGCCGATGTTCCGTCAAACCATGCTGTTGCGCGGCGCGCGCGGCGCGGCGGTGGAGCAGTTGGAGGATCTGGTGGAGATCGCGCTGTCGGAGTGCGAACGCTTCTACCCGGCCTTCCAGTTCGTCATTTGGGGCGGCAAGTCGGCGCAAGAGGCGGTGTCCGCCGCCATTCTCGACACCATGGGCGAGGCGTGATCGGCATGAGCGACGTGACGGGCGGGGCCAATCTTCTTCTGGTCGGTTGCGGCAAGATGGGCGGCGCCATGCTGGACGGCTGGCTGTCGTCGGGCGTCGCGTCGCGCGTCGTGATCGTCGAGCGGGCGGAACTGCCGGAGACGCTGGTCAACCATCCGTTGGTCAGCGCGGCGACCGGGCCGGAGGATCTGCCCGAGGGGTTCGTTCCCGACGTCGTCGTTCTGGCGGTCAAGCCGCAGGTGATGGACTCCGCCCTGCCGGAGTATCGCGCCATGGCGCGGCCCGGCACGGTGTTCCTGTCCATCGCGGCGGGCAAGACCATTGGTTATTTTGAAAAGACCTTGGGGGAGGGGGCGGTCGTCGTCCGCTCCATGCCCAACACGCCCGCCGCCATCGGTCGCGGCATGACGGTCGCCGTTCCGAACGCCCGCGTCACCGCCGCGCAGACCGCGTTGTGCGACGCGCTGCTGCGCGCCGTCGGCGACGTCGCCTGGATCGACGACGAGGCCTTGTTGGATCCCGTCACGGCGCTGTCGGGCAGCGGCCCGGCTTACGTCTTCCTGTTGGTCGAGGCGATGGCCAAGGCGGGGGAGGCGAGCGGACTGCCCGCCGATCTGGCGATGCGTCTGGCCCGCGCCACCGTGTCGGGGGCGGGGGAGTTGCTGAACCAGTCGCCGCAACCCGCCGCCGATCTGCGCAAGGCCGTGACCAGCCCGAACGGAACCACCCAGGCGGCGCTTGAGGTGCTGATGGCCGAGGATGGCGTGCAGCCGGTGATGACCGCCGCCATCGCCGCCGCGACACGGCGTTCGCGGGAACTCGCCCAGTAACGCCGACCTTCCAATCACCTCGGTCGTGGAGGCATGGCGATGAGCGCGCTCAGTCCGTCGGCGCGGCGTATTCAGGATCTGTTGGACAGCCTTGGCTGCGGCCATCGAGTCATCGAGCATGAGGGCAGCACCCGGACGTCGGAAGACGCGGCGGCGGCGGTTGGTTGCGACGTCGCGCAGATCGCCAAATCCCTGATTTTCCGCACCAAAGAAACGGCCCGTCCTGTGTTGGTGATCGCCAGCGGGGCCAACCGGGTGGATGAGAAGGCGGTCGGTCGCCTGATCGGCGAAAAGATCGAGCGCGCCGACCCGGAGTTTGTCCGCGAATCCACCGGCTTCGCCATTGGCGGCGTTCCACCCATCGGCCACACCGTGCCGCCGCTGATGTTGATTGACGCCGATCTGATGGCGTTGGACGTCCTGTGGGCGGCGGCGGGAACCCCGAACGCCGTGTTCCGCCTTACTCCGGACGAGTTGGTTCGCATCACTGGCGGACGGGTGGAGGCGGTTCGCAAGAGCTGATCGGTGAGATTTGACGTGCGGCGTTTTGTCGCACCTCTGGCCATTTGCCGAGGGCGGCGAAACGTTCTGTCGGCTCAAACAGTTGACCGCAGGTGAGGCGATGGGCTGTGCGGAATGATGATTTTGCTGCGACGCAAAAGCGCGTTGACTAACTTTTCGGCACTCTGCATAGTCGGCCTCAGAAATGTTGCGTCGCAACATGCGAAACGCTTCCTAATCGGGGATGAGAAACATGGCCACGAAGACGAACAACCCCTTCCTTGAGTTCGACCCGTCCAAGTTCATGGGCGATTTCAAGCTGCCGGGCGTCGATGTCGAAGCCATCCTCTCCAGCCAGCGCAAGAACATCGAAGCCCTGACCGCCGCCAACCAACTGGCCGCCGAGGGTTTCCAGGCCGTCCTGCGCCGTCAGGCCGAAATCGTCCGCGCTTCGGTCGAAGAAGCCAGCAGCTTCGTCAACGACGTGCTGTCGGCCAGCACCCCGGAAGCCAAGGCCGCCAAGCAGGCCGAACTGGTGAAGGCCGCCTTTGAAAAGGCTCTGGCCAACGCCCGCGAACTGGCCGAGCTGGTCGCCAAGTCCAACACCGAAGCCGCCGACGTCCTGTCCAAGCGCGTGTCGGAAAGCCTGGAAGAGCTGAAGAGCGCCGTCGCCAAGGTCGCCAAGTAAGCCTTCATCGTTTCAGCGACGATGCGGAAAGGGCCGTCCCATGGGGCGGCCCTTTTTGCGTTCCCGGCGGGCGCGGGTCCGGGGTAGGCTCGCGCGTTGAAGCCATGACGTGGGATTGCGCCGGATGACCATCAGCTACGATGATTTCGCCAAGATCGACATTCGGGTCGGAACGATCGTCGCGGTCGATCCCTTCCCGGAAGCCCGCAAGCCCGCTTACAAGCTGACCGTCGATTTCGGCGGCGACATCGGAACCCGGCGCAGTTCGGCGCAGATCACCGCGCTGTACCCGGCGGAATCGCTGATCGGTCGGCAAATCCTGGCGGTGGTGAATTTTCCGCCCAAGCGAATCGGCCCCTTCACCAGCGAGGTTTTGTGCCTGGGGGTTCCCGACGCCGACGGCGCGGTGGTTCTGGTCGGCCCGGATCGCGCCGTGCCGAACGGCGGTCAACTCTACTGATCGGCGGTCGGCTCACAGCGGCAGGCGGATGATCGCCCGCAAGCCGCCATAGGGGCTGTCGTCCAGCGTGATGTCGCCGCCGTGGCTGCGGACCACGTCGCGCGCGATGGTCAGCCCCAGCCCCGACCCGCCGGTGGCGAGGTTGCGCGAGCGGTCCATGCGGAAGAAGGGTTTGAACACGTCCTCGCGCGCGGCGGCGGGGATGCCGGGGCCGTCGTCGTCGATGATGATTTCGATGGAACCGCCGCGCCGTTCGGCCCGCACCCAGGCGGTGCCCGCGTGGCGTCCGGCGTTGCTCAACAGATTGACGATGCAGCGGCGCATCGCGTTGGGGCGCAGCGGCAGCGTCATCAGGGGTTCGACCGACAGCGTCACCTCGGTCCCCTCGCGCCGCGCGCTGGCGGCGGTCTCGTTCAACAGGCGGGACAGATCGGTGGGCTGGACCAACTCCGCCCCCTCGCCGCGCGCGAAGGCGAGATAGCCTTCGATCATCGCTTCCATTTCGGCGACGTCGGCCATCAGCTCTTCGATTTCCGGATCGCAGCCGGACATTTCACCCACCATGTCCAACGCCAGCTTCATCCGGGTCAGCGGCGTGCGCAAATCATGGCTGACGCCCGCCAGCATTTCGGTGCGCTGGGTGATCTGGCGCTGGATGCGCTCGCGCATCAGCAGAAAGGCCGACGCGGCTTGCCGGACCTCGGTCGCGCCTTCCATCTTGAAGTTCAGCACGTCGCGCCCCTTGCCAAGCGAATCGGCGGCGGCGGCCAACCGCTTGATCGGGCGGATCTGATTGCGCATGAACAGGATGGCGACGGCGAACAGCACGATGGCCGAACCAATCATCCACAGGATGAAAATATAGCTGGTCGGCGTGAACAGGCGGCGTTCCGGCGACATCACCGACAACACGCCGTTCGGCATCTCCACCCGGATCTCGTACCATTCATGGGCGACGCGGGTGTTGATTGAAAAGGGACGGGCGACCCGTTCGTCCAGCGCCTTGCCCAGGGTGCGCTCCAGCAGGCCGCGCAGGGGCTGGCCTTGCTCGGGCAGGCGTTGGTTGGGTTCCAGGCTGACGATCAGGTCGGTGGTGCGCGCGGCGGTCGCCAGAATCCAGTTGCGCCCTTCGTCCGACGGGTCGCGCTCCAACTGGGCGATCACGGTGGCGATGTCGCCCGCCACGGCGAAGGCCAGCCGGTTCGTCACCGTGTCCCAATGGCGATCATAAAAAATCCAGGTCGCCACCCCTTGAGCAAGAATCACGGGGGTGACGATGATGAGCAGGGAGCGGCCGAACAGGGTGCGCGGCAGAAAACGTTTCAGCCAGAGGCCGCGCGATCGCCGATCCCGCTCCCGTCGAACCGTGTCGGGGCGCGCTGGTCCCGATTCCGGTGTGGCGGTCACGGATCGGGCCTCAGCACATACCCCTCGCCGCGCACGGTGTGGAGATAGCGCGGTTCGCGCGGGTCCGCCTCGATCTTGCGGCGCAGGCGGGTGACTTGCACGTCGATGGTGCGGGCGTTGCCCGCAACCTTGCTGCGCTCCGTCAACTCGTCACGGCTGAAGGTGACGCCGGGGGAGGCGGCGAGAATCCGCAGCAAACTGGCTTCCGCCGTGGTCAGCCGCACCACCTCGTCACCGGCGCGCAGTTCGTCGCGGTCGGGCAGATACAGCAGGGAGCCAAGGCGAACCGGCGGCGCCGGGGCGGCGGTCGGCTCGGGCGGGCGCACGGCCTGACGGCGCAGGATGGAGTTGATGCGCAGCAACAACTCGCGCGGGCTGAAGGGCTTGGCGAGATAATCGTCGGCCCCGGCCTCCAACCCGGCGATGCGGTCGTCCGGCTCGTCCCGCGCGGTCAGCAGCAGGATCGGCACGTCGCGGTCGCGGCGCAGCGATTCGGTCAGCTCCAGCCCCGATTCGCCGGGCATCATGATGTCGAGAACCAGAAGATCGAAGGCCAATCCGCCGAGCTGCGCGCGCGCGTCGGCGGCGTCGCGCGCCGTGCTCACCAAGAAGCCATTGGTTGCCAAATATTTGCGCAAAAGCTCGCGCAAGCGGGTGTCGTCATCGACGACCAGGATGTGGGGCTGGTCTTCCGTCATAGCGGGATTATAGCGCGACCGACCGTCCGGCGTATAGCGACGCGAAAGGCAAGGCTGTTGACGGATTCCTCCAGATCTTGTGTTAGGCTGTGCGCGGTGGGGTTCACTGGAGCGATCACGATGACCGATGACAACAGGTCTGCCGACCGTAACGACCTGGACGCTATGACCCGTGAATTTCTGGAAAAGGGCGGCAAGATTTTGCAATGCGCGCCCGGTTCCTCCGACAATGTGGTGTACCGGAAAGGCACCTTCCGCCGTCGCCCGGCGAATTACGGAAAGACCGACGGGGCTGTCGCCGGAGCGATGCCCCCGGCGGCGATGCCGCCGACAGCGCCGCCGCCGCAGGCGATGGCCGCCGGAAGCGACAGCGCTGCCGATTGACCCTCGCGACAGCGGATTTTCTGTTCAACGCTTGGTTTTGAGTCAGCGTTTGGTGACGGGCCGGGTCGGCGCCGGGGGCGTGAATTTGGCCCGGTCCTCGTCATCCAACATGCCCATCATCACCTTGCGGAACCCCTCGACCGCTTCCGCGCCCGCCATTTTATAGGCGCGCGCGATGCGTTGACGTTGGGTTTCCGACAATTGGCGTTCCAACTCGACGCCCTTTTCGGTCAGCTCCAACAGACGTTGGCGGCGGTCCCGCGCGCCGGTCTGCTGGTCGATGAAGCCCTGCCGGACCAATTCCCCCAGCACGCGCGACAGGCTTTGCTTGGTGATCTTCAGGATCGCCAGCAGCTCCGACACCGTGATCTTGGGATAACGGCCAACGAAATAGATCACCCGGTGGTGGGCGCGGCCAAAATCAATGGCGGCGAGGATCTCGTCCGGTTCGGCGGTGAATTCCCGGTAGGCGTAGAACAGCAGTTCCATCCCGGTGCGCAATTCCTCCTCGCGGAGGAAGAGTTGATTCACGCCTGCTTTTAGGTCAGCCATGTTGACGCGGTTTGTTCGATTCGTTATAAATAGGTCAGCAACTCAGACATAAACAATCCAGCGCCCGGACACAAGAGCAAGCTCATGCGCGGCAACCCTTTGTCGCGCCCATGGGTCGGCTTTTGCCAAGGGACGGGCGCGCCTGGAGCTTCGGGGAATCACCATGTCCATTCTGCCCTTTGACGATCGCGACGGCTTCATCTGGTTCGACGGCGCGTTGACGCCGTGGCGGGAGGCCAAGATCCACGTCCTGACTCACGGCCTTCATTACGCCAGCAGCGTGTTCGAGGGCGAGCGCGCTTACAACGGACGGGTTTTCAAGCTGACCGAACACAGCGAGCGGCTGGTCAATTCCGCCCGTCTGCTGGGGTTCGCCATTCCTTATTCGGTGGCGGAAATCGACGAGGCGACTCGGCAAACCGTCGCGGCGATGGGCTTCGCCGACGCCTATGTCCGTCCGGTCGCGTGGCGCGGCAGCGAGGTGATGGGCGTGTCGGCGCAGGCCAGCCGCATTCATCTCGCCATCGCCGTCTGGCAATGGCCCAGCTATTTCAGCGCCGAGGCGAAGATGAAGGGGATCCGGCTGGCCTGGGCGCCCTGGCGCCGCCCGTCGCCGGACAGCGCGCCGACCGCCTCCAAGGCGGCCGGGCTGTACATGATCGGCACCCTGTCCAAGCATCAGGCGGAAGCCGAGGGGTTCCAGGACGCGCTGATGCTCGACCATCGCGGCTTTCTGGCCGAGGCGACCGGGGCCAACCTGTTCCTGGTGATCGACGGCGCTCTGCACACGCCAATTCCCGACGGCTTCCTCGACGGCATCACCCGGCGGACCATCATGGATTTGGCCCGCGCGCGCGGCCTTGCCGTGATTGAACGCCGCATTCCGCCGGAGGATCTGGCCAAGGCGCAAGAGGTGTTTCTGGTCGGCACGGCGGCGGAAGTCACCCCGGTGGGCGAGATCGGCGCGCACCGCTTCACCCCCGGTCCGGTCTGCGCGGCGATGATCGCCGATTATGACGAACTGGTGCGGACGGCGGGCGTCTGACCGGATGGCGGACGGAGGGGAGTGGAGACGCTCCTCTCCTGCGTTTGAAGCTGCGGAAAATTAGGAAGAACGTGTCTTCGACGTTAACGGCATTTGCACACCCTTGCATCATGCTCCATAAACAGTGGCGTTGCCGCCGGGAGCATCGGCTTTGCGCATTCTGATTGTTGACGATTCACCACATCACCAGAACATGATGGTGTACGAGCTGAACAAGCTCGGCTACAGCACCAGCATTGCGACCAACGGCGCTCAGGCGATTGAGGCGGTGGCGCAGGAACGGTTCGATGTGGTCATGGCCGACATCAAGCTGAAGGACATGACCGGCATTGAACTCTGCTGGCATTTGCGCACCGCCCAGGGGTTGCGGCACCTCTATCTGATTTTGATGATTCCCGGCAGCATGACCGAGCAGTTCCACGAGTTGGTGGAGGCTGGGGCGGACGAGTTCCTCCGCAAACCGCTGGATTGGAAATGGACGGCGGCGCGGCTGCTGGCGGCGTCGCGGGTCGTGGCGATGCAGCGCGACCTGGAACGGCTGGCGACCACCGACGCGCTGACCGGCGCGCTGAACCGCCGACGCTGCCTGGAGCGCGGCGCGGAGGAGTTCGCCCGTTCACGCCGTTACGAACGCCCCTTGTCCGTGGTGATGCTCGACATCGACCATTTCAAGAAGGTGAACGATACCCACGGCCACGCCACCGGCGACGAGGCCATCAAGATGACGGTGCGTTGCTGCAAGGCGTCCTTGCGGGCCTGCGACATCGTTGGCCGCTTGGGCGGCGAGGAGTTCGCCGTCGTCATGCCGGAAACCCCGCCGGTCAACGCCTTCACCGCCGCCCAGCGGGTGCGCGAACGGATCGCCGACTCGTCGCTGCCCCTGGAAACGGGCGGCGAGTTGCGCTTGACGGTCAGCATCGGCTTGGCCTGGATGACGCCGACGGATCGCGGGGTCGAACAGCTTTTGGCCCGCGCCGACGCCGCGCTCTACCGCGCCAAGAACGGCGGGCGCAACCGGGTGGAGATGGAGCCGTCCATCGCCCTGCCGCGCTCGCTGGCGGGATGACGCCTTTGCCGGGCTGGCGCCTTTGCCGGGTTGGCGTCGTTGACTTGACCGCCCGCGCCTCCTTGCTTATCTGGACATCTGTATGATTGCAGATGGATTCGGGCATGAGTGTCATTGACAGCCGCTTGCCGCGTTACCAGTGGCTGCGGGATGTGATCGCCGCCGACATCGCCAACCATCGCTGGCGGTTGGGCGACGCCATCCCGACCGAGGCGGAGTTGTCGGAGACCCATGGCGTCGCCGTCGGCACGGTGCGCAAGGCGATTGACCTGCTGGTGGCCGATGGGCTTCTGGAGCGGCGCCAAGGGCGCGGAACCTATGTCCGGCGGCCCAGCTTCGGCAACTCTTTGCTGCGTTTCCTGCGACAGCGCGGGGCTGACGACGGGCAGGAGATTCCCGACAGCCGGATTCTGCGGCGGGAGGCCCTTGTCGCGCCGCCGGTCGTGGCCGAACGGTTGGGCTTGGTGGTCGGCGCCCCGGTCATACACTTCAATCGGTTGCGGCTGGCCAAGGGCGAGCCGGTTCTGGCCGAACATATCTGGCTGCCACAGGTTCGGTTCGAGCCGATGCTGACCCTGGACGAGGCGGAAATCGGTCCTTTGCTGTATCCCGCCTATGAACGGTGGTGCGGCCAGATCATTGCGTCCGCTGAAGAAATCCTGACCGTCGAGCCGGTGGCGACGGAGGATGCGGAGTCTTTGCGGTTGGCGGAAGGCGCGCCGGTTGTGGTGATTGAACGGCTGGCCTTTGGCTTTGACGGGGCGGCTCTGGAATGGCGGCGCACGCAAGCCCCCGCCGCGACCTTCCGTTACAAAATCGACATTCGCTGATTGGGGATCAGGCCGCCCGGTTTCTCCGGCATCGGTCGGCCCGCGAACTGTTGGACCTCCTTACAGAGCGCTTGACACGCGAACAGTCATACGGCCCTATAGTCATATAAATGACTGCATGAATGTCGAGGCGGGGGAGGACAACCGGAATGTTTTCATGGTATCGGCAGGGGAGTTCCGTCGAGCGGCGCACCGTTTGGGCCTGCTTTGGCGGCTGGGCGCTGGACGCGATGGACATGCAGATGTTCACGTTGGTCATTCCGGCGCTGATCGCCGGGTGGGGAGTCAGCAAGACCGACGCCGGGCTGATCGCGGGGGTCAGCCTCGTGACCTCGGCGATGGGCGGCTGGTTGGGCGGCGCGTTGGCGGATCGGATTGGTCGGGTCGCAACCTTGCAGGTGGCCATTCTGTGGTTTGCGCTGGCGACCTTCGCGGCGGCGTTCAGCCAGAATTATGAACAACTTTTGGTGCTGAAAGGTTTGCAGGGGTTGGGCTTTGGCGCCGAGTGGGCCGCCGGGGCGGTGTTGATTGGAGAGATCATCCGCCCGGAGCACAGGGGCAAGGCGCTGGGAACCGTTCAAAGCGGTTGGGCGGTTGGCTGGGGCGCCGCCGTTCTGCTGTACACCGCCGCCTTTTCCCTGTTGCCGTCAGAAATGGCGTGGCGCGTCATGTTCGCCATCGGCCTGTTGCCCGCCTTGATGATCCTGTATGTGCGGCGTTCGGTGCCGGAGCCGGTTCATGCGGCGGCGGCGAAAGAAAAAATCAGCTACCGCCAAGCGCTGTTCGGCATTTTCGCCCCGGACACGTTGCGGGTGACGCTGATTGGCGGTCTGTTCGGTCTGGGCGCCCATGGCGGTTATTACGGGCTGTTCACCTGGCTGCCGACTTATCTGAAGACGGAGCGTCAGTTGTCGGTGATGGGGACTGGCCTTTATCTGGCCGTCATCATTGTGGCGTTCGGAGTTGGCTGCCTGACCGCCGGGCATCTGCTGGATCGGATCGGGCGGCGGGTCACGGTCGCGCTGTTCGCCATCGGCTGCATCTCCATCACGATCCTCTATCTGCTGGTCCCCATCAATCAGACGCTGATGCTGGCGCTTGGCTTTCCGCTTGGCTTCTGCGCGGCGGGGATCCCGGCCAGCATGGGAACCCTGTTCAACGAGCTGTACCCCAGCGGCACCCGTGGGTCGGGCGTGGGGTTCTGCTACAATTTTGGTCGGATCATCGCGGCGGGGTTGCCCGCTTTGATCGGTCACATGAGCGGATCCATGCCGTTGGGAACCGCAATCGGCATTGACGCCGGGTTGGCGTATGCGCTGGTTTTGCTGGCGGTTTTGCTGCTGCCGGAAACGCGCGGCAAGGCGCTGAACGCCGCCGCGTGACACAATCGACGGCGGGCTTTCACTGTGACGCCCGCCGTCACTTCCGTTCCCACTCTGTCACAAGCGCCGCTCTCTCGTTGAGGGCCGGTGGCGCGGTCACGCTCGCCAAGGAGGTTACGCTGCCCATTGACTGCCATGCTCATGTGTTCACCCGCGATCTGACGCTGGCGAGCCAACGCCGCTACTCGGTTGAGTATGACGCGACCATTGCCGACTATCTTGCTCTCCTGGACGGCAATGGACTGCGGGGCGGGGTTCTTGTGCAGCCAAGCTTTCTGGGGACGGACAACGGCTACCTCCTCGCGGCGTTGGCCGCCGCGCCGCGCCGCTTGCGGGGCGTCGCCGTTGTTCCGGTCGGCGTTTCGGACAGCGCGTTGTCCGCGCTTGAACGGGGCGGCGTGGTTGGAATCCGACTCAATTTGATCGGGCGACCGGATCCGGACTTTGACGGCGTCGATTGGCGCGCGCATCTGGCCCGGATCGCCGCAAGGGATTGGCAGATTGAGGTGCAGTGCGAGGCTGGGCGCCTTCCCGCGCTGCTGCCGCCCTTGCTTCGGTCGGGGGCGCGGCTGGTGATCGACCATTTCGGCAGGCCGGACGCCCGTTTCGGAGTCGAGGATCCCGGGTTCCGCAGCTTGCTGGAGGTCGGCCCGACCCGGAATGTCTGGGTGAAGCTGTCCGGCGCCTATCGCCTGGGAGCCAACGGGGGCGTCGTCGCGGCGTCGGCGGCGCCGCGTCTGCTGGATGCTTTTGGTTTGGACCGTCTGTTGTGGGGCAGTGATTGGCCCCACACACAGTTCGAGACGGTCGCCACACCAGCGGCGGCGTTGATCGAGTTGGAGCGCTGGATTCCGGATGCGGCGGATCGGCTGGTCGTTCTGCGCGACACGCCGAGCCAATTGTTTGGTTTTTGACCGGAGGCGCGACCGATCCGTCTTTACAGACCCGTCGGCGTCCGGTCCTTGTCCGCCGTGCGGGTGGCGTTCTGTTCGATCAGGGGCTGCAAGGCGGGGGCGATGCTTTTCAGCAATTGAGCGGGCAGGGAGCTGGTGAAACGGTATTGATTGGAGTCCGGGCCGTGGACAAAGGCCGTCATCGTGCCAAAAAAGCGGTCGCCGATGTAAAAGACGAAGGTCGCCGTCCGGTTCACCGCCTTGGATTCCAACAAAACGCCGCCCGGTCCCCAACGGTCGAGGCGATGGTCGCCGGTTCCGGTCTTGCCGCCCATTGGAATTGGCGCGCCGGTCGAATCCTTGAAAGCCCCCCAGACCCGCCGCGCCGTGCCGTTCTGCGCCACGTCCATCAGGGCGCGGCGCGCGGTGGCGCAGACTTCGGGGCGCAGCACGCGCTTTCCGACCAGCGGCCCCAACCCGACCTTGGCCTCATAGGGCGTGTCGGCGGCGAAACGCAGGGAGGTGACGCGGACCGTCGGTTGACGCAGCCCGTCGTTCAGCAGCAGCCCGACCAGTTCGGCCAGCGCCGCCGGGCGGTCGGCGGAACTGCCGATGGCGGTGGCGAGCGAGGGGACCAGCGTCTCGAACGGATAGCCGACGCTGCGCCATTGCTCGGTGATGCGTTGGAAGGCGTCGGATTCCAGCCCAATGCGGATGCGGCTGTTCTGCGCCGCCTGCCCCTTTTTGAACAGCCATCGGTAACTGTCCTGGCGCACGATGGCGCTGGCGTCCAGCGCGTCGGCGCGCTTGGCCGTCGGGTTCTGTTGCAGATAGGCGACCATCCACAGTTCCAGCGGATGGACGCGGGCGAGATAGCCCAGATCGCTCAGCGGGAACTTGTCTGGTCCATATTTGGCGTAAAGCAGGCCGACGTCACGGTCGCTCAAGCTTGTTCCGGGCAGGCGGGCGCGCAGGAAGGCGGCGAATTCGCCCAGCCCCGCTGCGGGCCTTGCGGCGCGGAAGATCACCGCCAGCCGGTGCGGCGCTGGCCGGACGCGGCTGGCCAACAGGCTCAACGCCTCGTCCGGGCTGCGCTTGCGGTAATTGTTGTAGAAGCGGTTGAGGAAATCCGTCCCCTCCTTGTCGGCGAAGCGCGCCAGATAGGCTTGCCGGGCCGGGTGGCTGGGATCGTGCAGGATGTCGTCGCTGTCGTCGCCGCCCTCGGCCATGTAAAACTGCACGACGTCGCGCATCAGCCGGATGAAGGGCAGGTTGACGCTGTTCCGCAAGGCCTCCTGGATCGGCATGATCCGGTGGTTGTCGTCCTTGTTGAAATTCACGAAGGCGTGCTGGCCGCCGCCGGTGAAGAACACCTCGCCGGGGTTGGCGGAATAGCGCCGCTCCATCGCCGCCGCCAGCAGGCCGGGCAACCCCCGGTCGGACGCCGCCGCCAGCCATTCCACCGTCCATTGGGTCAGCGGGTCGGACGCCTCTTCCGCCACGTCGTCCAGCGCGTCTTTGGGCAGATGGGCGTAGCGGTCGTGCAGTTCGGCGATGATTTCCAGATAGGTAATCAAGGTGCGCAGCTTGGCGGTGGAGCCGAGATCGAGCTTCGCCCCCTCGTTGATGTCCAGGGGCTGGTCGAGATTGTCCGCCTGCACCCGCAGGTAATTCGCCTCCGGCCCGCGTTCGTACAGCGTGACCGAATAGATGATCTTGGACAGGTCGTTGTTCTTGGCGTCGAGCAGCCGTTCGCCGGTCAGTCCCAGCGTTTGGGCGTAGGCCGGGTCGTTCAGCTTGCCCAGCACCTCCACCACCCGCTGTTGGGTGGGGGCGTCCAGCGTCGACCGCGCGGTCAGATCCAGCCGGTCGAGCTGGTAGAGGCTTGGAACCCCCAGCATGCTCAACAGTTTGGCGCGGATGGCGTTGGTCGCCTTCTGCTCGATGAAGGAGGAGTAGGGCGGGGCGGGCGGCTCCTCGCGGAAGGCCAACGGCAGGGCGAGCGCGGCGTCGCGCAACGCCTCGTCGATCACCCCGGCCTGGGCCAGCACGCGCAAATGGCTGTCGGCCAGCCGGTCGAGCGCGGCGCGGTCCTGGATCAGATAATAGGACGGGCGGCGCTGGGCCAGCAGCAGCGCCAGCACCTGTTTGTAGGCCAGCGCCTTCAGTTGCAGCGGTCGGGGGTCCATTGGGTCGTTGGCGGCGTCGGTGGGCGTCGGCTCGCTCAACACCCGTTGGGCGATGGTCAGATCGGTGCCGAACCACGCCCACAGCCCATCGCCCAGCCCGTTGACCTCGCCGAAACCAGCCCGCGCGGTCAGCGGGGTGGAGTTCAGGTAATCCACCAGAATGCGCCGCCTCGCCTCGCCGGTGTCCTCGCCGTCCTGATAGGCGCGGACGCTGGCCGAGGCCATCTGGCGCAGCTTTTCCACCCCGCCGCTGGTTTGGCCGTCGGGCGAATGGCGGTATTTCTCAATCTGGGTCGCCAGGGTCGAGCCGCCGGGCGAACGCTGGCCGCCCCGCAGTGCCTGCAACGGCAGCATGGCGATGGCCCCGGCGAAGCGGTCCCACTCCACCGCCGGGTTGCGGCGGGGCGCGTCGGCGCGCAGCAACTCGCGGTTTTCAATGAACAGCAGGGTGTCGGCGACCAGCGGCGGCACATCCTCGAACCGGGCGAAGACCCGTTCGGGGTAACGGGCGCTGTGCATGACATGGCCGTTGCGGTCCAGCAAGGTCAGCCCGGCCTGGGTTTTCTCGTGGTAGATGGGAAAGCCGCCGCCCGCCATGAAACGGTCCAGCGCCGGGGACAAAACCGCCTGCGATTCAATGGTGTAAAGCGGACCGGACGGGTCGCCGACCAGCGCCCGCAACTGGCCGGGCAGGGCGCTGTAGCCGAACCGTTCGTTGTAGGGGCCTTGGGTGGGGTAACGCGCGGCGGGGTTCGGCCCCTCGCGCAGAGAAAAGCCCATGGATTGCGCCAGCGGAGTCAGAAGCCGGGCCTGAAGTCGGGAGGTCAGCATTTCCTCCCGCGCGGCGAATCCCACGGCGGCGGCGGTCCCCAACAGGGCCGCCCCCAACGCGACCCGCCGCGTC
The DNA here is from genome assembly GCF_057809575.1 of Azospirillum sp. FG154. Taxonomy (NCBI): domain Bacteria; kingdom Pseudomonadati; phylum Pseudomonadota; class Alphaproteobacteria; order Rhodospirillales; family Azospirillaceae; genus Azospirillum; species Azospirillum sp. FG154. The sequence continues at coordinate 117,436 of NZ_JBMDKF010000020.1, forward strand.
CACGCCAACGCCCGCCCCTGCGCCATTCCGGCTTCACACCCTGTGCATGGTTGACCGCCCGATTATAGTGCCGGAGGGTAGGGATGTTTTGGTTAATAAAGGCTTTAATGGAGGATTGATGCGGTTGCCCCCGCTGTTGGTGGCGCGCCTCCCGGCAACCATGCTATGCGAAATGAGCGCCGACCGTGGGTGAGGTTTCTGTGGTGGAGCAGTATGATCGAGCCGCTGTGCGTCATTATCAGGTTGCTGAGCTTCTGGAGCGGGAAGGGGAAACAGACGATGCCGCCTATCATTACGGTTTGGTCGGCGAGAACGCGCTGAAGCATGCGCTGATGCAGGCTGGCGTGTGGGCGGCGTGGCAGCTTGCGGGGCAAAAGCGAGGAAACACGCCGATGGGCAAGCATTTGCCAAATTTGACCAATTCGCTTCAGCACATGATTGGCGATGTCCAGAGGAATGCTTCGGGGCGGCATGGCGCGGCGTTGAATGCGGTCGTAAGCGATCCGACATTCGCCAATCGATTTCAAGGCTGGCGCATTGACATTCGTTACGCCGATGATGGTTGCACGCCGGTTGCGGTGGGTGATTGCCAGCGGTGGGGAAACGATGCTGGCGCCTTGCTGAACAAGCTCATTAAACTGCTCTGACAGGGGCTGACGATGACCATTCGTTTTGACGACAGTCTCCCTCGACTGGTCGAGGCGTTGACGGCGACCGGGGTTCCGCTGGACGCCGATACGGTGTTTCTGCGGGACGGCGTCGGGCGTCTGACCGTGGCGCGCGAGTCTCTGTCGGCGGTTGTGGTCAAAACCCTGACGGGCGCGGTTCAATCCGCGCTCGGTCCCTATGCGTCGGTTCAGCCGGTTGTCGGTGGCCGCATGGCGAAGGCGCTGGTCAACGATTCATCGGCGCTGACCGTGTCGGTCCCGCTTCCATCCGGCTCCCGTGAGATCCGTTACATCGACCGCCGGTTTGTCGGCGCTGATTGGCTGACCGCTCCAACCCCCGCGCCGGAGTCGGGGCCGCCGCGTTTGGTGTTCAGTTCCTTGAAGGGCGGCGTCGGTCGCTCCACCGCTCTGGCGGTTCTCGCGGCTGATCTCGCCGCCCGAGGCCGCAAGGCGCTGGTCATTGATCTGGATCTGGAGGCGCCGGGCATCGGCTTCATGCTGCTTGAGGAGTCGGAGGATTTGGCCAGGGACCGGCGTCCCAAATATGGGGTGTTGGATTATCTGGTGGAAAACGGTCTCGGCGGAGTCGAGGACGGTGATTTGTATGACTTCATCGGGGTCAGCCCCTTTGCCGACGGATTCATTCATGTGATTCCGGTGGTCGGTCGCGTCACCGACGAGCATCCGGCCTCCATGCTCGCCAAGCTGTCCCGCGCCGTGGTCGAGGACAGCGGCGGCGCCGGAACCATATCCTTTGCCCAACAGGTGCGGGAGATGGTCGATCACTTTGTCCGCCATGGGAATTACGACGCCGTGTTGATCGACGCGCGGGCCGGCCTCGCCGAATCGAGCGCTCCGGCCATTTTGGCGTTGGGCGCGCGGATTCTATTTTTTGGCGTCGATCAGCCGCAGACTTTTCGCGGCTATCGGTATCAGTTTGCCCATCTGCTGCATTGCTTTGGCGCCAACCACGCCGTGTTCGACGATTGGCGCGAGCGGCTGTCCTTCGTCCAGGCAAAAGCGCCCAGTGCCGCCGCTCATCGTTCGGAATTTCGCGATAGGCTTTATGACCTGTGCGCCGAGTTTCTGTATGATGCGGAGCGTTTGAACGACGACGACACCACCGAGTTGGCGGATTTCAATTTTTCGGTGGCTCAACAGGGGATTGAGGTGCCGCACGACGCGGTGGCGGTGCGGTACAGCACGGACTACAGCGCGTTTGACCCATTTGCGGATCGGACACGCCTGGACCCCGATGTCTATGAGGGACCGTATGGGGCCTTCTTGAAAAGAGCCTGGGCGTTGTTGGGGCTGTCGCGGGAAGAGGCTGCGTGATGGTGGATGTGTCGTCGGAAGTTCTGGCCGCGATTCGTGCCGGTTTGTCGGGGCTTCCCGAGTTGGCGCATCATGTCGCCGGGCGGCCGGTGGCTCCCGAGCAGATTTTCTTTCCGCTGCGTCATGCCAAGGCCCTTGATCCCGATGTGACGCTGGTCGTCGGCAATCGCGGAGTTGGCAAGAGTTTCTGGGCCAGCGCCCTTGCCGGAGCAGAAGGGCGCCAGGCCATCAACGAGGCGTATGGTGGTTTCTCCTCGCGTTATCAGGTGAGATTGGAGGGCGTAACAGCGCGCTTTGGATTTTCCGGCACGGAAGCGGCGGGTGACGCGTTGGTGTCCGCCGCGCAAATCGCCAGCGTTCGGGCTGATACGCCCACGGTCTTGATTTGGCGGGCGGTGATCCTCCGAGCGCTGGCGCCAGTGTTGGAACGCGATCTTCCGTCACGGTTCGCCGATCTCGTGGACTGGATTCGTGACAACCCGGACGAGCAGCAGACTCTGTTTCGTGACGCTGATGCGGTGCTGAGCCGACGGGGTGACGCGCGGATCCTGATCCTGTTCGATCAGTTGGAGCAGTTGGCCGAGGACTGGACACGGATCAATGATCTGACTCGTGGGCTTCTGCAAACCGCGTTGGCGATGAAGAGTTACAGCCATATTCGACTTAAAATTTTTATGAGATTGGATCAATACGAAAACAAAAGTCTTTTCCAATTTCCAGACGGCTCAAAAAGCAGAGGCGAAGCCGTTGCGTTGCAGTGGAAAGCTATCGATCTGTACGCGCTTCTGTTCTTTGAATTGTTGAGAAGCAGCCAGTCATCGGAAGCGTTCAAATTCATTTCAAATTCATGCCGAGTTGCATGGGACTTTGTTCACCAATTGTACCCTTTTCCTCTTGTTCTTCTTACCAGCGAAGAAAAGCAGCGTGACGTTCTCGTGTGTATCGCTGGGGAGGCAATGGGAAGGGGCAAGCAGCGCGGAGCGCCGTACACGTGGATTCCTGTTCACCTCAGCGATTCACGCGGCGAGGTGACGCCGCGCAGTTTTCTGAAGCTTTTCAAAACAGCGGCCGATCAGAACTCCGCTCCGTCCGCGTCCGCCATTGATTTCAACGACATCAAGGAAGGGGTGCGCGCCGCTTCCGAAAACCGGCTGACGCAAATTGAGGAAGACTATCCATGGGTCACGGAAGCCTTGGAGCCGTTGCGGGATTCTCAAGTTCCGGCTCCAAAACAGGATGTGCTGGAAACATGGCGGGCTGCCGGTGTGGTGCAGAAGATCATCAGCAAACATTCGGGCAGCAAGGCTCCACTCGATTTGGTCGTCGGCAAACCGAGCATGGACAGTGGAGGTGAGGACGCATTGTTGACACTGCTCTATGAAATCGGCGTTCTCGATGTTCGGACCAATGGCAAGATTGATGTCCCGGACATTTTTCGCATCCGCGCGGGGATCCGCCGACGTGGTGGCGTGACGCCCCAGCAGCGGAAACGCTTGTAACTTGACGGGCGATGCGGGTGTCGTGCCGCATCGCCCAATCCATTACCCCTCCAGCAACGCCTTGGCCCGCGTCGCCAGCTCGTCCAGCGGCACTTCGATCTGTTCGCCTCGGATCAGGTGCTTCAGCGTCGCCGTGCCGCGCGCCTTTTCGTCCGATCCCATCAGGACGGCGACCGGGATGCCGGTGCGGTCGGCGTATTTCATCTGTTTGGCGAGCTTGCCGCCGTCCAGTTGGATTTCCGTGTTGATCCCCGCCGCCCGCAGATCGGACGCGATGCGGAAGTAATCCGCCGACAGGCTGGGATCCATCTGCGTCACCAGCACCTGCGCGGTCGGCGCGCCGTCTTTGATGAGACCGGCCTCCATCAACTGGTAGAAGAGACGGGTGGCGCCGATGGAGATGCCGACGCCGGGCAGCTTCGATTTGGTGTAGTGGCTGGCCAGATTGTCGTAGCGCCCGCCCGAACAGACCGAGCCGATGCCGGGATGGTCGTTCAGGAAGGTCTCGTAGACCGTGCCGGTGTAGTAATCCAGGCCGCGCGCGATGGCCAGATTGATGCGCACCGCGTCGTCGGGCACCTGGAAGGCGCGCAGGCCGTCGATGACGGTGGTCAGTTCGGCCACGCCCTGGCGGAAGGTGTCGTTGTCGATGCCCAACGCGTTCAGCGCGGCCAGGGTGTCGGCGTTGCTTCCCTTGGCGTCGATCAGCGACAGGATGGTGTCCGCCGCCGTGTCGGCCATGCCCAACCCGATCAGGCTGTCGCGCACCTTGTCGCGCCCAATCTTGTCGAGCTTGTCGATTTCGCGCAGCACCAGCACGCGGGCGTCGGCCTCACTCACGCCCAACCCGTCGAGCAGGCCCAACAGAACCTTGCGGTTGTTCACGTTGATGGTGAAGCCGCCGAAATTCAGTTCGGTGAAGACATGGTGGATGACCGCCGGGATCTCCGCGTCATATTGCGGCGACAGGCTGTCCTTGCCGATCACGTCGATGTCGCACTGGTAGAATTCGCGGAAGCGCCCGCGCTGCGCCCGCTCGCCGCGATAGACCCGCTGGATCTGATAGCGGCGGAAGGGAAAGGCCAGATCGCGCTCATGCTCCGCCACGTAACGGGCCAGCGGCACCGTCAGATCGAAGCGCAGCGCCATTTCCGGCTTGTTGCCCTGTTGGATCGCGCCGGTGGACTGGACGAAATAGACCTGCTTTTCCGTTTCGCCGCCCGATTTGGTCAGCAGGGTCTCCACCGTCTCGAACACCGGGGTTTCGACGGGAAGGAAGCCGAACCGCTCGTAACCACGGCGGATGGTGTCCAGCAGGCGCTGGAACGCCACCTGATGGCGCGGCAACAGTTCCATCGTTCCGGGCGGGGTGCGGGGCGTAATCAGGCTCATCGACGGGATCCGGTCTGGCGGGAAAGGTGACAGGCGAAAACTGGGGATTTTCTAGACCCTTTCGCCCGCGCCGTCACCTGCGCGGGGAAATTTTTCGAGCGGCCCGATTTTTTTGGAAAAAGCGTGGAAGGAAAATCGGCGCGCCGACGTTCACCTAAGCACGATCCCAACAGCGCGGATCGCTCTTCCAACAGGAGAACACACATGTCTGGCACCGTCTTTGGCGCGCGCGTTCGTTCGTCTGTTTCCACCTTGGCGTTTGTCGGTTTGTTGGCGGCGGGTCTGGCCGTCGGATCGGCTTCGGCGGCCCAGGTCGAACCGACGGCGACCGGCCCCAGCGCCGCGCCGACCGCCACCAGCCCGACCGCCGCGCCGGTTCTGAAATCCGCTCCGATCCAGGCCGCGCCGGGCGCCACCCAAACCTCTGTCCAGGCTCCGGCCAAGTCCGCCGTTGTCCAGATCGCCTCGACCGCCAAGTCGGTGGAGATCAGCAAGACCCAAGTCAGCGCCGTGGCCAAGGAGTTGGGCGCGAAGCCGTCGGACTCGTTGACCAGCCAGTTGACCAAGTATCACAGCCAAATCCAGGCAGCGACCGCTTTGACCGATCCCGCCGCCAAGACCAAGGCCGTGACCGAGGCCCGCCAGCATCTCGCCGCCATCGGCGGCAAGCCGGTGACGCCCGAACAGGCGGCCAAGATCGACGCCATCCTCGGCGTCAAGTGACCGCGCGCCCGTTGTAAAGCGGCCTGCCTGACGGGCGGCCCCCGTTCCGACCCTCCCACGCCGGCAGGAGGGCCAGGAGCGCGCCGATCCCCAGAGGGCATCCCAGAGACCCGATCCTTTTTCCCCGCAAGCGTTGAGCCGGGGCCGCGATGGCGATAGAACGTCATCCAACGCCCTGTTTTCGCCCCAACGCCAGCGCCGGGAACCGCCATGACCCTCGACCGACTTGTGATCCGCCGTCCCGACGATTGGCATGTCCATCTGCGCGACGGGGCGATGCTGAAGGCGGTGTTGCCCTTCACCGCCCGCCAGTTCGGTCGCGCCATCGTCATGCCGAACCTGAAGCCGCCCGCCACCCACGCGGCGGACGCCGCCGCCTACCGCGACCGCATCCGCGCGGCGCTGCCCGACGGCGTGGCCTTCACGCCGCTGATGACCGCCTATCTGACCGACGGAACCGACGCCGAGGATCTGGCGCGCGGATTCGAGGACGGGGTGTTCGCCGCCGCCAAGCTCTACCCGGCCAACGCCACCACCAACAGCGCCCACGGCGTCACCAGCATCGACCGCGTCGCCCCGGTGCTGGAGCGGATGGCCGAGATCGGCATGCCGCTGTTGATCCATGGCGAAGTCACCGACCAAAGCGTGGACATCTTCGACCGCGAGGCGGCGTTCATCGATTCGACGTTGGCCCCGCTGCTCGACCGCCATCCGACGTTGCGCGTGGTGTTGGAGCATGTGACCACATCCGACGCCGTGGCCTTCGTCCGCGCCCACGCCGCCAGCGGGCGGATCGGCGCGACCATCACGGCGCATCATCTGCTCATCAACCGCAGCCATATTTTCCAGGGCGGCATCCGCCCGCACCTCTATTGCCTGCCCATCGCCAAGCGCGAATCGCACCGCGTGGCGCTGGTGGAGGCCGCGACCTCCGGCGAAGCGCCCTTCTTCCTGGGCACCGACACCGCCCCCCACACGGTGACGGCCAAGGAGGCCGCCTGCGGCTGCGCCGGTTGCTTCACCGCCGCCAACGCGCTGGAACTCTACGCCGAAGCCTTCGAGGACGCGGGCGCGCTCGACAAGCTGGAAGCCTTCGCCAGCCTGAACGGCCCGCGTTTCTACGGCCTGCCGCCGAACGAGGAGCGTGTGGTTCTGGAACGCCGCCCGACCGTGGTTCCCGACGTGATCCTAATCAGCGAGGGCGACGCTGTGCTGCCCTTCCGCAGCGGCGAAACCCTGCGTTGGAGCTTCGTCGGCGCGGCGTGATTGCAACGGTCTGTCGGGACGCTCTTGTTGGAGTCTTGGGCGTCTCGACGGTTGTTTAAACATTTTTTCATGGGTTTGGCCATTATACTTGCAGAGGTTGATTTTATGGCGATTTGAAGGCGCGTTTCATGAATATCATCTTGAATTCACTCGGCGGCAGTTATGGTTGATCTTGGAAACACTTCTGTATCACCAGGTTCTTCTGAGTGGATTCAGTCAGCACCCCCTGATGTGATTCTGTGGAGATACATGAGTTTTGAGAAATTCATAGATTTGATTCTCACAAAATCCTTTTATTTTTCGAGGCTGGATAAATTTTCAGATCCATTTGAGGGGATGCCTACAAAAAAGGAATTCGATCACCGGATGAATACCAGTCTATTAAAGGCTCACCTGAATTCGTGGGCAAAATCAAAGAGACCTCCAGACAAAAATGATATTGATAGGGAAAAAATTTCATCGATCAAACATTATGTGGATGCCAGAGCGTCAACGATTGTTAATTGTTGGCATATGTCGGACTATGAATCGGAAGCGATGTGGAAAATTTACGGAGACCACAAAAATTCTGTTTGCATCAAAACTACGGTTGGAGAGCTTTGCCGAAATTTTAACAGAGAAAATACAGTCGTTGCGCATCTCAAGATAGAATATATAGATTTTAGCAACTATGCGAGATATTTCGCTCACTTACCAGAAAAATACAAGCGAAAATCATTTGAGCATGAAAGAGAATATAGATTTTTCATTCAAGATTATAATGATAAAAAATTTCTTCATGACGTAACTGAATTTGGAGCAAAAGTTAAGGTGGAGTCACTGAGTTTCATAAATGAAATTTTTGTGAGTCCACTGTCGGATTCGTGGTTTCTTAATTGTGTTAGTGAGTCGGTTAAAGCGATTCTTCCAGAGTCAAGCTTCAGAATCACTCGTTCAGAAATTTATGATCGCGCATATTTGAAGGAATTTCTTGATAAAACAATTTAGATATTTTTAGAATATGTCAATTTATCCATTCTCTTGTCCATATTATTTTTTCCAAGTCTGAGTTATCAAGACAACACATTCGCCTGCCGTTACCGTGATCTTCGTTTATTGTGGTGAAGCGGGGGGGGGGGGGGGGGGG